>NZ_FNGO01000029.1 GCF_900103135.1 Halarsenatibacter silvermanii
TACTCTCACGGCCATTATCTTCACAGTACATTTCAGCAAAATCTTCATCATCAAATAAAGAAGACCCCAAACGATGTAAGGAGTGATAAAAACTATCTTTCGGTACTACGTCTTCACAGATGTAATCAGCATCATGAAAAGATTTCTGAGAAGACTTCTTGCCCATCATGAATTTTTGCCCCCATATATGTATTAAATTCAACCCTTTACTTAATTATATTATACCACATAGTTGCCTGCATTAACAGGGTTTATGGGAGTTATTATGATAAGAATTGTGACGATATTTGCCTGGAAATCATGGGGGGGTTTTTCAACACCCTCCTAGAGCTTTAAAAGCTCCCACCGGATTCCTCTGAGACTTGCGTCCGATGGTCATCTCGGTAACCATAACAGGATATCCTATGATAACAATAAATAAAAGATAGATCAGCAGAAAAGCAGCGCCTCCCTCTTCACCCGTTATGTAGGGGAAACGCCAGATGTTGCCAAGACCGACAGCAGAACCAGCAGCAGCCAGAATAAAGCCCAGGCGCGTCGTCCAGTGTTCTCTTTCCAAATCGTTGCGCATTTCTCAACTCCTCCTCCACTTCGTGATTTTATTGATTGAGACTGATGAGAATGGTAAATCTTTAATTAGATTATAATGCTTTAAACCTGTAAATGTCAAGCTTAGATAAAAAAGTTAAATTCATCAGCTTATCGTGCCTGCCAGCTGCTTTAAACCGGCGGCAAAATCCTCAATAGCCTGCTCATCCACATCCAGATGGGTAACCAGCCTAATCCTACTGGGGCCGATAGCGTTGGCCAGAAGCCCTATATTTTCCATCCGGCTGCGGAGAGCTTCAGCTCCAGCTTCTCCTTCATATTTCAATATAACAAAATTTGTATTCACCTCATCGACTTCAAGCTCGGGCCAGTCTATCCGGTCAATTTTTTCCGCGAGTTCAGAGGCCAGCCTATGATCTTCAGCCAGCCTGTCTACATTTTCGAGAGCTTTCAAGCCAGCAGCAGCCAGCACCCCGACCTGGCGCATGCCTCCGCCCAAAAGCTTTCTTTTTGCTATTGCTTTTTCTATAAATTCCTCTTCCCCGGCCAGCATAGAACCCACCGGCGCACCCAATCCTTTGGAAAGACAGCACATAACACTGTCAAAATATCCGGCCAGATCTGCTGGAGAACATTCTAAAGCCTGCACAGCATTGAAAAAACGGGCTCCATCCAGATGCAGAGGCAGATCTTTTTCGGAAGCGATACTGCTTATCTTCTCGATGATCTCCGGCTTAACCACCCTGCCTCCGGCCCGGTTATGGGTATTTTCCAGACAGATTAAACCTGTAGGCGGATAATGTATATCCTCACCTCTGATGGCCTTCTCGACATCATCCGGGTCAGGACAGCCGGATTCATCATCCAGTGTTCGGGTCTGCAGACCGCTCAACCTGGCCGCCCCTCCTGCTTCATAATAAAAGATATGAGACTTCTTTCCCAGAATTACTTCCTGGCCCGGCTCTGTATGCACTAAAATAGCAGTCTGATTGGCCATGGTGCCGCTGGGAAAATAAAGAGCAGCCTCTTTGCCCAGAATCTCGGCAACTTTTTCCTCCAGCTCCAGAACTGTGGGATCCTCGCGATAAACATCATCCCCAACTTCTGCTCCGGCCATAGCTTTTCTCATTTCCTCATCGGGCCGGGTGATAGTGTCGCTGCGCAGATCGATAACCTGATTTTCCGACATTTTAACTCCCCCTGTTTTTGTATATCCTATAAATTAAGCGTATCTATTTATGTACAGTTAAGATTAACAAAAATCATGTAAAAAAGCCGGACGGAGAGTCCGGCAATATAGTTGATCGGTCATCATATTATCCACAGCAGCTGCGATCGGGCGGACAGCTGGAAGAGGTGCAGTCCGATCCCGTACTGCTTCCGCCTCCCAGCACTCCCACGCTGTCAAAGATCTGAAAAACATCTTCGCTGCTGCAGTTCGAACAGCTCACTTCGAGTCCTGCCTCTTTTTCGGAAAGGGTGGCTTCCAGGGAAAATTTGTTTTCGCACTGTCTGCATTTGTAATTGTATGTGGGCATTTTACAAACCTCCAGCTGCCTGGTTTATTCGATACTCAATAATTTATGGATCTTCTTGTTATCAGTTGATAGATATAGTATTAGATCACTGTCATGACAATAATGGCTGGAATATATAAAGCAAAGTGATACTCGAAATTTTTCGAGATTCAGGTTAAGTCCATGGCCAAAAAATAGTGTCCCCGACTCAGGAGGTGCCGGGCTGAGCGGGAGCTCAGGGAAAAGCTCTCGCGAAGGAAGCGCAATTTTTTGGCCGAAAACTAAACTTATGCCGGGGAAAAATTTCATTGTGAACGCAGCTTTATATCTTACAGCACAACTAAATGAGGTTTTTACACACCTTTTAGCCAACTGAAGACAAGAAGATCCTAATTTATAGAATTCAATTCTGTAATCTATATTACATTTTTTATCAAAATGTGTCAAGCAAAGACGGTATAAATAACAAATAGAGACGTCTATTTGTATTCTGGTATCAGATATTGTAAAATTTCATTGCGGCCAGAACTCTGCAGGAATTTTTCCCGGAAATAAAATTTTATGAGGAGGCAATCTCAATGTGCGGCAGTTTCGCTCTGCCGGTCGAGCTGATCGAGATAGTGGATTACTTCAATTCAGCAGAAATAAGCTCAGGAGATATCAGGATAGAAGTTCAAAATTTCCAGTCCGACAGTTCTATCCGGCCCACCGATTCTGTGCCGGTGCTTAAAACCGAAAACGGGGAGCAAATTTTAGAGGAGCAGTCCTGGGGTTTCCAGCCAGATTTCAGCTCCCGCCCTCTCATCAATGCCCGGGCCGAAACCGTATGTGAAAAACCGACTTTCGCTGCAGCAGCCGACAGCAGGAGATGTCTTATTCCCGCTGCCGCCTTTTATGAATGGAAACAGCTGAAGCCCGGAAACAAAAAAACCAGGTTCACCATTTCTATTGCCGACAGAAAAATGTTCTCGCTGGCAGGCCTCTATTCACCCTATAGTTTAAACGATGAGAGAAAGAATTGTTTTGTGGTGATAACCCGGACCGCCCGGGGAGAGCTCAGGAAAATTCATGACAGAATGCCGGTAATTCTGGATAGCGAGGATGAAAAATCCTGGCTGAACCATTCGCTTTCCGATGAACAGATCAAAACACTCCTCACGAAGAATAGAAACCGGGATCTGGTAATAGACCCTTCCCCGGACAGTACAGAGGAGCAGCTCAGCCTCTTTTGACCGGAGAGGAGAGATTTTCGTAGTAATCTGCGGTCATTTCAGCAATATCCAGAGTAAGGGGTTTATGCTCGGAGGGGTTGATCATCACTGCATTATCGGTATCTCCACCTTCTGTGCAGGTTGATATGGTTATATAACCGTTGAAGATATCATTCTCCGGAATTTTTAAGGTGGATATGCTCGATCTGCCCTCCACTTCGTGATAATAGGTGCCGTAATCCCTGGCAAAATCTTTTAGTTTATGCATCGTCTGACAGCACCAGTTGTCATTGTCGAAACTGCCATCTTCATGAAAAGCGCATTTGATGTTATTTTTGCAGCGCTGTCTCTCTTCTACCGGTATAACTCTACAGGCCTTACAGGTCATTTTGTTATCTCCTCCTTTTGACTTTATGATTCAAGTCTACTCTCATTCTACCATATTAAACCTCCCGGGGGTTATTAACCGTTTTACACCGCTAACAACGGGCTCAATTATGAGCCCTGTCCTTCCTCTTCTGCTCGCTGTCCTCCTCCCTCAAGATTTCTCTGACCAATTTGACCTCCCTTTCCAGATCGCGCTGCTTTGACTTCAGCCCTCTCATATACAGCATCAATAGGGCCAGGAAAAGCATATAAGCCAGGGCCAGAAAATTCATAACTTCACCTCACATTATCTATCGAATTTTTAACCTCTCTCAATTTATTTTTGAGCCTCAGCTGACGAAATCTGAATAAAAACAGAGCCAGATAAAGAACCGTCAGGGTTAAAAGAGAATAGAGCATCACGTGAACCATGCGCGGAGTCAATCCTCCTCCCCCATCCATCTCAATCACCACCGGGTGGAGAGTCCGCCACCAGCGGATAGACATAAAAACCAGCGGTATATTGATGAAAGATATAAGTCCATAAATTGCTGTCAGCTTTCTTTTTTTATCCCGGGTGGCGGCGGTATTCAAAAAAAGGTATCCCAGATAAACAAACCACATTATCAAAGTGGTGGTAAGCCGCGGATCCCAGGTCCACCAGGTATTCCAGGCCGCCCTGCCCCAGAGCATCCCCGACCCTATGACAAAAGTGGTGAATAAAACCCCTATCTCAGCCGAAGCCAGGGACATTTGATGCCAGATCACCTTTTCTTTCAGGATATAGACAAGGCTGGCAGTAAAAACCACAAAAAATGCAAAAAAGCCCACCCAGGCTGAAGCTACATGGAAATAAAATATACGCTGAACATCTCCCATGACCCTTTCGGTCGGGGCGTAAACAAAGATAAAAAGCGGCGATAATATGAGAAGGACCGTACTCAGATAAAAAAAGATTCTGCTGGCTTTTGCAGCCAGCTCGGACTTTTCCCGGCCGATATATTACACCTCCAGCAAATATGGTGAAAGCCACACTGCAGCTGTAAAGTAAACGAGATCGTAAGTCAGCATCAAAAGCAGCCAGAAGGTAAAACTTTGATTCCAGGTACCCCCAAGAGCCAGCGAAATCGATTCTACTGTCCCCAGCAGCAGCGGGATCAAAAGGGGAAGAAGCAAAACCGGCAGCAGCAAATTTCCCAGCCGGGTATAGCTTACCAGGAAGGCCAAAATGCTGCCGGTAACCGCCAGACCGGCCTGAAAGATCAAAATAACCAGCGCCAGCTGCAGAATACCAGCCGGAGGAATATGAAGATCAAAAAGGAGCAGAAACACCGGTGTGATGAAGATCGAGATCAGGATGAAGAAAAGATAGTTGGCTGTGATACGGGAGATCATCACCGCCTCACGCGAGCTCCCGGCCAGCATGATCAACTCCAGACACCCGTTTTCTCTCTCCCGGGCAATAGCTCTATTCAAAATCAGTAGAATGGCAAAAAGATGGCTGAAAGTATAAACCCCGGGAAAGTAATCGGTTTCATCCAGCCCGGCTGTGAAAACCATGCTGAATAAAATCCCGGCCAGCAGGGCAAAAAACAGCATCGAACCGACGAGCTGACCGGTATTGAGCTCCAGTCTAATTTCGCGGTAGAGAAGCGTGCGTATGGTGCTGAAAAAACCCATGCTAAACTTTCTCCCGACGGGCACCGGGGAATTTTTTCTTCAAACTGTCCACCTCCGAAGAATCGCCTCCGGCCACAGCTTTTCCTTTTTTCAGCAAAAGCCATCTATCACCGTGTTCCAGACCCCAGTCAAGATCATGAGTGGTAAAAAGCACAGGACAGGAGGAGAGTTCACTCCAGAGCTCGACGAGCACTTTGATCGAACTCACATCCAGACCGGTGTAGGGCTCGTCCAGAATGAGCAGCTGAGGAGAGATAAAAAAACAGCGGCAAAGTGCCAGGCGCTGCTTCATCCCCCGCGATAATTCTTCCACCCTGCTGTCAGCATAGATCATGAGATCAAACCTGCTCAGCCAGCTCTCGATCTCGCTTTCCTTCAGGCTGCATCCGTATAAGCGGGCAAAAAAATTGAGGTTTTGACGCAGGGTCAGATCCTCGTACAGCTGAACTTCATGACCGAGAAATCCTATTCTGGGCCTGTTTTTTAATATATCTTTATTCTGCCAGATTACAGAACCGCGGTCGGGCTCTAAAAGTCCGGCGGCCATCTTCAAAAGTGTGGTCTTTCCGGCCCCGTTCGGCCCCAGAACTGCCAGCTTCTCTCCGGCTGAAAGCGATAAACTCACATCATCGATTATATCCCTGCCGGCTAAAGACAGCGTCACCCCGTCCATTTCCAGCATTTTATTGATTTCTCTCCTCTTCCAGTTCCTCTTCATATTGGGAAGGACATTGAAACATAATGGTATCTGCCTGAAATTTATCCCCGTCGTAAGTACCCTCGATAACTACCTGCGGCTGTTCATATATCTCATCTGGCTTTGTGCCGCTGTAATTAACGGGGAGCTGCTCGTCTCCACCGGGGTCTTCCAGCCGGAAAAAGAGCTCGCTGCCATCCTCGTCATAATCCAGGCTGTCCTCGACCACCCAGCCGGCTACACGCACCTGATCCTGGCCTGTTTGAGATTGCCTGACTTCGTTTACTGTTTGATAATAAGCCCCTCCCTCATCATAGGTGCGGGAGATCATAAAGGCCAGCCCGACCAGTATAATCAGGGTTGTTCCTATAATTATCCGGCGCGGACCTGAGTCACCAGCCATCGATTTGAATCACTCCTCATCTGAGTCCTCTCCTATCCAGGTGGTCAGTGACTCAACGTCCTCGCGCTCGGTCTTCTCGGCATCCTCGGCGGAATGGCCCAGCGCTACCGCGGCTACGAGCTCATCGTCCACTTCCAGCCATTCAGCGATTTCGTCTTCAGCCACAAAGACATCACAGATCCAGAGACTGCCCAGCCCCATATCGGTGGCAGCCAGCAGCATATTCTCTATGGCAGCCCCCACCGACTGAGTATCGACAGAATGCTGATACTCATCGAGTGTCTGGCGATCTTTATCCGAATAGGGGTTAAAAATTAAAATCAGTACCGGCGCCTGGCGCAGAGTTCTGATAGTCGAGAGACTTGTCCCGACTTCCTCACCTTCTTTTTTCAAAGACCGGGCTTTGTTATGTACTATATCGATTATATCCTGCTTGGGATCGTTCTGCAGCACTACAAAGTTCCAGGGCTGCCTGTTCTTACCAGAAGGAGCTTCAATCCCCATTTTCAAAATCCGTTTTATCTTCTCATCTTCCACAGGTTCGTCCTTGTATTTGCGGATGCTCGACCGATCCTTTATTGCGCTGATTGTATCCATAATTTTATACCTCCAGTGATCATGTTATTTTTAACCGATTACAAACCAGAGAATAAAAAGCATGAGAGTGAGCACATTTAGAAAGAGCATGCGGCTGCGATTTACTTCCTCTTCCAGCATGGAATAGAGCTCTGTTACCTTTTCGAGCCTTTTTTCCATCACCTCCCGCCAGCGATCGATTTCAAAAACTCTACAGGCCTGAGAATAAATTCTGGCCAGATACCAGCTGCCGAAATATTTTTCGTGATTGTCGAGAATTTCGGTGACTTTTTCCAGTTCGACTTTCAACCGGGTAATCTCGGTTATTTTATTGCGCAGACCCGGAACATGCAGGAGAAGTCTGAACTTCAAAAATCTATCTATATCATCCATGTAATCGGAGAGATAATTGTTAATGTAATCATCGTAAAGTTTGAGTTTGAGAAATTGAATATTCGCCAGCTCGAGGATCAGCAGAACATCTGAGAATCTGTCATCATCGTTGAGCAAGACCGAACCATTCCAGTGAATCACGCTGCAGTCCTGCCGATAAAAGCTGATACTGTCAGATATCGTCGCTTCTATCTGCTCCCGGCTGAAATTCCGGCGTCGGTACTGACGGTTCAAAAGTGCAGTTATCTCCCTTTGTTTATTCTCTATTAGCTTTTCTGCCTCATTATTAAAACCACTGACGCAAAAAACCGGATAAACTTCGCTCATCCCCCGTCTATAAAACTCTTCTCGGGATATATCAAAACTGAATTCATCGGCCAGCCGGCGATAAATATCACGACAGTGATCTCTGACTTCCTCTTTGAGGGAATGATTTTCGGACAGATATTCGTTGAGTTCCTTTAAATTATCAACGCCGGGATCTATCGTAATCCTTAAGCTCAAATCCCCCGTTTTATATATTTTGCCGGTTACGGGGTGACTGTCCTCCCCTCTGGCAAACCCGGAAGCCGGGCGAAAAATAACCGGCTGCGGATAGCGAACATAATCCGGGGTGCCCTTATCCTCTTCCAATATAAATTCATCAGAACTGCGCTGGGAAAAATTTTCCAGAGCAGCATCGATCTCTTCGTAGGTCAGCTCTCCTCCCAGTTCATAAAAAACAAAAAGCTCTATTTTAACATCCATCAGTCAGGTATTATCCCCTTAAAAATAAAAAGACCTTCTCGAACAGGTTATCTGAGTTATTCCTTTGTTTTTGATCATCAAAGATCATGTAATCCAGGATCATAAAATATGCAGGACCAGAATAATCACGATCAAAAGCGTCAAAAAAACCGAAAGAGCGCTGAAAGCAGGTGTGGCCAGAAGCGATAGTTCTCTTATGTTCTCCGCCCGACCGCTTTCATCTTTATAAACTGGATCGAGGCTGCCCCTCTGCTGTCGAGAATAATTGAAAACAGCCTCCCAGATTTTCATCTCTTCACCGGCTTTATTCTCGACTACGGCCCGGCTGAGATCCTGATATGGTTCTCCGCCTTCATCTTTGAGCTCAATTTCGAGAAAAGGAATCTTCTCGCAGACATAGGGAATAAAGCTGGCCAGATAATAATCAAGGGCCACAAGATATTCTGTATCATCATCTGCAGCTATATCCTGAAATTGATCGCTGTTTTGCACGGTGGGTCTGGTCTGCACACCGCCGCCGGTATACTTTTGTATCGACTTAACCGCTCTTCCGGTGGGGAGTGGTTTGTTCAAAACCGGTATATTGCCCAGGATAGCTTTTCTGCGATCATAAGTAAATCTCAATCCGGAAACCTGAAGATAAAAAGGACTGCCCATATACTGACTGATCAGAATTGACAGCTCCAGCACTCTCCGAATCTCTTTTCCGGTCAAATAACCTGCCAGCAGGGGATAACCAGGCCTTTCATTCCAGCCGCTGCCCATGCCCCCTATAGACGCGAGCTGATAATAGGTGACTCCCTCTTTTCCATCATCTACCTCTTCGGGATAAAGCCCCTGTCTTATGAGGCCGCTGGCCTGAAAAGCAAAATCTACTTCTTTTTCGAGCATTTCGGCGGCGGAAAATCTCAGGGCATCGGTGAAGAAATTGCCGCAGGGAGTTTCCGCTAAATCGGGCAGATGTGGCACGCTGAAGTTGGCTGCAAAGGCACTCCAGTTGAGATCAAGGCGCCGGTGATAAATCCGTGACACATATTCGCTGAGCCTATCGGTGTAATGGCTCACTTTTTCAGCCATTGCAGGGTCGGGATCGACCTCCTCATCAACAGCCAGCAGGTTTTTTTCACCATCGCGGAGCACAACTTCTTCCGCTGCCGGTCTGTAACAAAGCCGCAGGACGCCGAGGTTTTCGAAGCGGCAGCCGGTCTGAACGATTATGGTATCCTCAGTTTTTACAGGACCCGTCAGAATGGTATGAGAATGGCCCCCGATAATAATATCTATATCGTCGACATGTTTTACAAGTTCTTGGTCTTCTTTAAGACCGGCATGAGATAGAGCTATTATTACGTCGGCTTCTCTCTGTTTTAACTCCCGTACCGCCGCTTCTGCCGTCACCAGGGGATGTTCAAACTCGAGATTCTCTCTGTTCTTGATCAAATCTATAGCCTGATCTCCTAAAATACCAAAAAAACCGACTCTGAAGTCATCCTCCAGTCCCTGCACGGAAAAATCAGATATCCCCCGCCGGGAGAGCGGGCCGTCTTCAGGGATATCAGTATTAGAGGCTATAATATCAAGTTCTGTATCGGAGGCGGGAAAACCTGCAGAATCCAGATATTCATCGAGATGTCCCGGACCGTAATCGAGATCGTGGTTGCCCAGAGTCAGGACATCGTAACCCAGATCCTTCATCAAATCGAGCTCGGGCGACTCCCCGGAAAAAGAAAGCCAGGAAAAAGGGTCTCCCGATAAAAAATCACCGGCTGAAACCAGAAGTTTTTTCTCCCCGGGATTTTCTTCCCGAATCTTTTTCACCAGAGATGCCAGACGGGCAAATCCTCCTATCTTGACCGCAGATTCCGGACTGAGCGATTCATCAGAAGGTCGGTGGGGCAGAAACGATGAATGCTCATCATTGGTATGCATTATGGTAAAATTGATGGGTTTTTGTCGGTCTTTCTCTTCAGAGAAAATATCCAAGCTGCCCGGCCTCCCACGGAAAAAAAATATTGTAACCACAAAAATTAATCTGCAGATCAGAGAGGGGAGTAAAAATAAGAATTATTGCTGCACTATCAACTTGAGACAGATGCTCTTTTATAATATTATAACATATGATTGCATCAATTCAATTCAGAGCATTATATCTGCAGCAAATAATATTCTATAATGGGGTGAAAATCTTATGCAGAAATTGATGATCACAAAAACTGGCGACACTAAAGCCAGCGTAAAACAAGAATTTGGCGATTTTGAGGAGATGTTTATCGACAAAATAGAACTTCCCCGACACAGGTTTATGGTCATCAAACCGTATGACGGGGAAGATCTTCCTGATGTAAAAAATTTTGCCGAAGCTGAAATAGCCGGTTTGATAATAACTGGATCACATGCAATGGTTACCGACAAAAAAAACTGGATCAACCGACTTATATCCTGGACAGAGGATCTGCTGGAGAATACTGCCATCCCTGTATTGGGGGTCTGTTTTGGGCATCAGCTCCTGGCCGCAGCAGCCGGCGGAAATGTTGATTATCACAGCCAGGGGCGGGAAATCGGTACGGTACCTATCAGGCTGACTGAAGCTGCCGGTGATGATCCTCTTCTGGCAGATCTACCGGCTGAATTTAAATCTCAGGCCTCACATGCTCAGACCGTCACCGGTCTACCTCCCGAAGCTGTTGTTCTGGCTGAAAACGAATACGAAAATTATCATGCCTTCAGATTGGGCGAAAAGAGAATCTGGGGCCTGCAGTTTCACCCGGAATTCACCGCCGGAATTATGAAAAAATATATCGAACTCATAAAAGATGAAATCAGGCAAAACGGGCGAGATCCCGAAAAAATCATGGAAGGCGTCCGCAAAAATCCTTGCGGAGCTGAGCTTCTCAATCGCTTCACCCGCATTGCCTTCAATCAGGACTGATTTAGTTCCAGATCAGACCTTTGATCTTATCATCGGCGCCATCGATCAGGGAATAAACCACCGGCAAAAAGACAAGCGTCAGAAAAGTTGCTGTAAACAGCCCGCCGATAACAACAACACCCATGGGAGCCTGAGCTTCTGCTCCTTCACCGATGCCCAGCGCCAGCGGGGTCAGAGCCAGCATGGTAGTCAACGCTGTCATCATTATCGGTCTGAGCCTGATTTTGCCGGCGTTGACCAGCGCCTCACGACGGGTCTGCCCCCGGCTGCGCAGGATATTAACATAATCAACCAGCACGATCGCATTATTGACCACAATGCCTATGAGCATTATCATTCCGATTATGGAAACTATGCTGATAGAATGACCGGTCAAAAACAGTCCGGCCAGCACCCCGATTATGGCCATCGGCACGGTAAACATGATGGTAAAAGGATGCAGCAGCGATTCAAACTGAGCCGCCATAATCATGTATATCAGCACTATGGCCAGAATCATGGCATAGCCGAGATCTCCAAACGCCTCAGCCATATCTTCAGCCTCACCGGTGATCTCCACCCGATAGTCCTCGGGTATATTGACTCCATCCAGCTCAGCCTCGATATCCTCGATCACGCCGCCAAGATCGCGTTCATGGAGATCTGCGGTAACTGTGGCGGTCCTCTCCCGATTCTCCCTATCTATGCTCACCGGACCTTCTGTCTGATATATATTGGCCAGTTCCCGCAGCTCCACCATCCCGGCGTTTTCCGAAGCCACCCGGAGACTTCTCAATTCATTAAGACTTTCCCGGCCGCCCTCTGCCAGGCGCACATTGACATCGTGTTCGTCATCATCGACGCGATACATGGTGGCAACATCACCATCGACACCGGTGTTAACTGTCTGCGCTATCAGGGAAGCAGGTACGCCCAGATCGGCACTGCGATTTCTGTCTACATCGACTGCAACTTCCGGGCTCCCTTCATCCATGCTGGTATTGACGTCAACGGCTCCCTCGACATCTTCAACCACCAGAGCCAGCTCATCTGTTATTTCTTCCAGCAGCTCCAGGTCGGAGCCGTACACTGTCAGTTCAACAGGAGCACCTTCGCCGGGGCCGCCGCCTCCAGCTCCTCCCTCGACTTCTGTTACAGAAATATCGGCTCTGGGGATATCTTCGGTAAAACTTCTAATTTCCGCTGCTATCTCAGAAGTTTCCCGTTCTCTCTGCGCCTGCCCCACCAGGCTAACATCTATCGAAGCTTCATGGGAAGCACCGCCGCCTCCGAATATGAGCGCCTGTCCGGCTCCCATACCTATCCCGGAAAAGACGATATCCACCTCTTCTATTTCCTCGCAGATATAATCCTCTACATCTAGAGCCACACTGCGGGTTTCGGATAGAACTGTGCCCTGGGGCAGCTCGATGTCGACTCTTATTTCCCCTTCATCCATATCAGGCATAAACTCTGCTCCGATACGGGGGAACAAAAGCAGGCTGGCCGCGAAGAGCACAGCCACCGCTCCCACCACTACAAAGCGATAATCGAGAGCCAGATTTATAAAACGGCCGTATATATTTTTAACCCGACCGCCGACTCTGTCAAATTTTTCAAGATGCCTTTTGCCGCCTGAAGTGGCTCCATTCATAAGCCGGGAGGCCATCATAGGAATCAAAGTCAGGGCCACCAGCAGAGAAGCAAACAGGGAAAAAGCCACGGTCATAGATAATTCAGTGAATAACTCTGAAGCGATCCCCTCGATGAAAACAACGGGCAGAAATACCGAAGCTGTCGTAAGGGTGGAGGCGGTGATGGCTGAGGCCACCTCTCCGCTGCCTCTGGTGGCTGCCAGACGGGATTCAACATTGTTCTGTCTCATCCTGTAAATATTTTCAATTACAACTATGGCATTATCCACCAGCATCCCGATACCGAGCGCCAGACCGCCCAGTGACATCAGGTTGAAGGTGAGATCGCCAAAGTACATCAGCACAAAGGTGGCCACGATGGAAATAGGCATGGCCAATCCGACTATCAGGGTCGTTTTGATACTGCGCATAAAAATATAGAGTACTATGACAGCCATTAACCCGCCGATAAAAGCGTCCCGGGCCAGATTATTGATGGCGTCGACGATAAATTCAGATTCGTCATATATATTCTGCAGGCTCATGTCATCGGCGAGCAAATTTTCCTCTATATCGGCTATTTCCTCCTGCAGACGCCGGGCGGCCAGCACGGTATTGGCTCCGCTCTCACTCTGGATGGAAAGCCCGATACCTTCCACCCCATCAACCCGGGCATACTGTTCTGTCTCCGATTCGCCGTCGATCACCTCTGCTACCTGAGAAAGCTGAAGGCCCATATCATTGAGATGCAGATCCCTGATCTCATCCACGCTATCAAACTCTCCATCGGTTTCGGTCAGCATCTCTTTGCGTCCTATTTCTATATCTCCACCGGAACGCTTTACATTTTCCGACTGCAATTTCTCAGTTAGATCGGTCAGCGTCAACCCGTATCCGTGCAGAGAATCCTGATCGACATCAACATGAACCTCTCTATCGAGCCCGCCGGTTACATCCACGCTGGCAATACCCGGCAATCTTTCCAGCCGGGGCTCGAGATTATCCTCCGCCCAGTTGGTCAGCTCCAGTGTATCTCTTTCTCCGGTGAAACCGTAGGTAGCGATGGGCAGCTGCTGGGGATCGAAAGTGAAAATCATCGGATCTTCGGCATCATCCGGCAGTACTCCCCGAATCATGTCGATCTGTTCTCTAACATCCAGCTGAGCAAAATCCAGATCGGTGCCAAATTCAAATTGATTTATCACAAAAGACTGGCCCGGATTGGAAGTAGAATTGACATCTTCTATACCGTCGACCGAACTGGTCGCATCTTCTATCGGCCTGGTAACAAGATTTTCTACTTCTTCCGGTGTGGCTCCTTCGTATTCAGTCATAACGGCCACCACGGGAAACTCTATATCGGGATATAGGTCCAGCCCCAGTTCTCTGACACCGATAAAACCCAAAAACATAATTATGAGGATGACCATGATTGTAAAGATGGGACGGTCAACGGCGAGTTTAGATAGTTTCACTCTCTACCACCTCTACCTTCTGGCCGTCCTCGATACGCCCCTGATCATGAAGTATCAGCCGATCTCCTTCTTCCAGACCCGATTTTATCTCCACTATATCTTTTGTTTCCAGCCCTGTCTCTACCGTCTGATATCTGGCTCTATTTTCATCGTCGATAACATACACGGCTTTGTAGGAGCTGTCTGCTCGATCTGCCTCATGCTCTTCCGGTTCAAAGGTGGCATCCTGAGAGATGAGCAGTGTATCCTGCGATTCATCCACTATTAATTCGATACTGCCGCGCATACCCGACTTTATCTGTTCATCAGGGTTGGGCACCCGCAGCTCGACCGGAAAGCCGCCCTGTTCAGAAGCTAGGGGGGAGATCGTATTTACTCTCCCGGTAAACTCCTCTTCAGCAGCTCCATAAATGGTGACAGGAGCTTCATCGCCTTCTTCAATCTGATTTACATACGGCTCATTTATATTGGCCACCGCTTCCATCACTTCCAGATTGACCATGTAAAATAATGGCGCTTCGGGGCTGGCAGTTTCACCTTCCTCTATTTCAACCTGAGCGATCGTACCGTCAGCCGGGGCTTCTATTTTAACATCATCATAAACAGTGCTGGCCAGCTCCACTCCCGCTCCGGCTTCCTCAACCCGGGCGCGGGCGGCATCAATTTCCTCCTGAGTCGGACCTCTTTCCGCTTCGGCCAGAGCCGCTTCAGCAGCTTCCAGCGAAGCCTCAGCCGCTTCGTATTGAGTGCGGGCCTGGGAAACCATCTGTTCCTCTTCGGCCCGAAAGTCATAAAGATCTATGGTCATATTTTTTAAAGTTTCAGTTCCTTTCAAAGCTGACTCTGACTGACGCATTCCGGCTTCAGCCGCTTCTAACTGCGATTGAGCCTGCTCTTTGCCCCTCAAAGCCTCCTCATATTCGCGCTCACTGATCGCCCCATCCTCGTACAGGCTGGACATCCGTTCATAATTATCTTCTGCGTCTTCATAGGATAGTTCGGCCTGACGAAGTTCCTTTTCGGCGATCTCCAGCTGCCTTTCGGCCTGTTCATACTCCGTTTCGATCTCTTCAATTTCCATATCATCAGGGGTTCTTTCCTCAAAGATCTCCTCAGAATAACCTACATCGCGGCGGGCTCCTTCTACCGAGGCCTGAGCTTCCTGCATACTGGCTCTTACCTGCTCCAGCTCTTCCTCCGGCGTTCCTGTTTCCAGTCTTCTCAATTCAGCTTCGGCGGCTGCCAATCCCGCCTGGGCCTGCTCCAGTTCCGCGCGATAGCGTTCATCATCTATCTCGGCCAGAACCTCACCTTTTTCCACCCTGTCGCCCACATCAAAATTTACGTGTTCTACTTCGCCATCGAGGCGGGGATGAATGGAATATTCTTTGCTGGCTTCCAGCGTTATATTAAAGTCATTGCTGATCTCGATGTCGTCGATAACCGCCTCAAAACAGATCACTCTGGTGGCCAATTCTTCCTCTTCCTCGGCAGCCATCTCCTCCCGGGAATTGGGTTCCTCTTCTCCATTCTCCCCTCCCAGGAGACGATCGCCGACCAGGAGATACCCTGAAGCCAAAACGGTCAGAATCACCGCTGCGATGACTGCTTTTTTGAAAAAACCTGACTTTGTCAATAAGAGCATGATCCTTAATTAACCTCCTCAAATAATTTATCGACATGGCCCAGCACCCGATAAACGTCTGAAATGGCTTCTATACGGCTGTATTCGGCCTGTTTTCGGGCCAGACGGGCCTGACTTTCTTCAGCCCGGGCGTCCAGAACATCGGTGCTGGTGCCCACACCTTCGGCATAACGGAGTTCGGCCAGTTCTACCCGCTTTTCAGCTTCTTCCCGCATATCAAAGGCTAAATCCTCCTGCGAAAGTGCATCGGATAGAGCATTAAAGGCCCTTTCATACTCCACCTCGAGCTGCGAGCGCATATCCTCCCGGGCATGTTCTAACTGTCGGGACTCCGCTTCGGCCTGCTCTATCTCAGCTCTCGTCTGACCGCCGTCAAATACATCAAGTCCCACGCTGACAGCCACTGACCAGGAGCTCTCGTCAAAACCAAAATCGTCATCCTCTAAGGAATAACTGCCCGAGAGAGCGATATCAGGATAGCGTTCTGCTTCTGCAGCTTCTGTGTCAGCCTGCGAGGCCTCCAGCTGATGGGAAAGTTCCTCCAGCTGAGGATTGTCAGCCAGATCAATTCTTTCTTCCTTTTCGCTCAACTTCAATGCTTCATCCTCCATGCCCTCCAGGCTGTCCTGCGGCTCATCAGCAGGAGAGATCTGCGCGGTTTCGGGCAGTCCCAGCACACTGCGGAACTGATTGCGGGCCAGCTTAAGATCGCTTTCCGCTTCGACCAGTTCCTGTTCTATCTCGGAAAGCGCCACCCTGGCTTCGTAAAGATCGAGCTCGGTGACCATACCAGCCTCGAGATTGGCTTCTACCACTTCTTTATGAGATTTGACCGCCTCCCGATGATCCTTCTGCACTCCGACCATCTCCTCGGCCAGAATAACGTTATGATAGGCGGTGATTACATCATGGATCAGATCCTGCCTCTCGTCGGTGAAACCTGCCTCTCCCGCCCTGAGGGCAGCTTCCGCCGATTCTATCCCGCTGCTGATGCGTCCGAAGGTATATATAGGCTGCTGCAGACTGATCTCGGTGGAGTGCATGCTGTCCTGACCATCGTCCATTCCCTCGAACATATTAGCTATTGTCGGCACATCCTGGTCTTCAATAGATTCAAGCTGCCCCAATTGTTCTTCATCTAAATCAGCGTCCATCACACCGGTCTCATCAAAGCGTGAATAGCTGGTCGAAAAATCTATATCGGGATAGCGGGCCGATTCGGCTATATCGACCATCGGCTCCTGCGATCTCAATTCCTCGCGGGCCGACATAAGACCCCAGTTCTGCTCCAGGGCAAGTTCGATGCTCTCAGCCAGAGTTATGCTTTCTCCGGCAGGAGTCTCTGTCTCAGCCCCCTGCGCAGATAGAGAAAATCCCAGCAGCAGTATTCCGGCAATTAAAAAAACAGCTGAATACTTAATGATATTAAAATAATGAAAACAATTTTTATCTGACACCGCTGACATCTTCTATCTTCACCCCCTCCAGATAAAGCTCCAGAATAAAATTAACCATCTGATCACTTTCGACAAAATCTCTTTTTACCATAGGCGGCGTCAAAGAACGCGTAAGTCCCAGAAGAGAATGGGAGAGCATTTCGATATTTTTATTCTTCAAAAAACCCGCTTCGACACCCTCTGAAATTATCTTTTTGATCGCATCATTGAAATTTGTATGCCATTCCATGGCTTTTTTCTTGAGATCGGTACCTGAACTGACCAAAAAAGTAAAAGCGAGGTCACCATTTTCTTTATAGAAAATAACCAGCGCTTTTACCAGCCTTTCCAGCTTCTCTTCAAATTCAATTTCCAGACTGCTTATTCCTGTTATTTTATCATAAAGTTCCCCGACAACTTTATTCAACATCGTTTCAAAAAGTTCCAGTTTATTCTCAAAATAATGATAGAGAGTTCCTTTGCTGGTATTCGAAACCTCCACTATGTCTTTCATGGTGGTGGCATGATATCCCTGTCGGGAAAACAATTCCTGTGTCGCCTCCAGTATTTCCGCTTTGGTCCTTTCAATTTCCATTTTCTCCTCCTCTCGCATCCAGAACGCATTCTCCAAATATTACCATGAACAGTCTACCGACTGGTCAGTCTAGACTATCCAGTATTTTATCACAGCAGCATTGTTTTTGCAAGCTCTGAAAGTTTTAAAACATATCATTCCAACTTTTTCTCCAAAAAATAAAACCCCCGCGGCGGGGGGCAACATATACAGTGCTTCCAAAATATTCATAGAAAATTTTTCCTCGCGAAAGCTTTTTTAATTAAACCGGCGCTCAGCCCGGCAATTCCAAATTAAACCTGCCTCAGGCCAGATCTTCTATTACCTCATCGAGTAGATCTGAAGCCTCATCTATATGATCGGGATGACTTGTTTTGGCACCGCGGAAATTTCTGTCCTCTTTTAAGTCTTCAACACCAAAACCATCCTGATCGTAGGCAACCATCATATTGGAACCGATATTTTTATCTATCACCAAAAACCATTCCCTGACAAGAGGGTGTTTTTCAGGCAGATAAACGAATTCTATGTTTTCATGTCCGGGAAGATCATCATCTTTTTCTCCAAAAAGATAAATTTGTTCGACGTTATCGGCAATATCCAGATAACGATCCCAGATAGCCCGCGCCCGAGAAACCTTCTGGAAGCCGGCATAAACCACTGCATCGCTGGGCTCTTTCAGCAGAACTTTTTCCATAATATAACACATATCTTCAAGATTGGAGACCCTGCTCTCAAACTTAAGGGACATGCTGTTTAGTTTATCCTCGTCAGCTTCACCGCCCAGATCTTCGACTTCGCCATCCACAGCCCCAAATATGCTTTCATAGATCGAAACCTCAGACATTTTAAACCCCTCCAGATTCTATTGGAATTTATTTGCTGCCAAAAATGAATTTATTCGTTCTCGGGGCAGTTTAATTATAATATATTTTAAGGCAGAAATTCAAGAAGGTTAAAACTCAAAGGCTGCTTCAACACTCAAACCGTCCCGGGAATTATTTCGCTGCCCTGCAGATAAATTCGTTCCAGAGTTTCTATATTTTCAATATCCTCCAGAGGATTCTTTTCCAGCACAAGCAGATCAGCCTGACAGCCCGGCTCAATACTTCCCGTCTCCGCTGAAATACCCAGAAGTTCCGCCCCCCTGCTCGTGGCAGCAGTTAAAGCCTCTTGAGGAGTCATCCCATTTTCCACCATCAATTTTAATTCTTTGGTGTTTTTACCGTGTTCGTTAAAAGGAGTGCCAGCATCGGTTCCCAGCGCTATTTTGACTCCGGCCTGATAAGCCGCCTGAAAGCTCTGCTGATGATCTTCGATTATGTCATCGCTCTTTTTAACAGCGTATTCTGGGATCCCGGCTTCAGATCCCTTTTCTGAAATCCAGTGAGGGGCAGCCAGAGTGGGGACCAGAAAAACTTCATTTTCCTTCATGAGCTTTATACTTTTTTCATCGAGAAAAATGCCGTGTTCAATAGAATCAATACCGGCTCTCAGAGCGTTTTTAATACCTTCAGTTCCCTGGGCATGAGCTGCTGTTTTTCTATCCGCTTTATGAGCTTCTTCGATAGCAGCCCTCATTTCATCCTCGGTCATTTGAGGCGCCCCGGGCTGGACGCCCTCGGTCATTACACCGCCGGTGGCCATTATCTTTATCTGATCTGCTCCCTCTTTTATCTGCTTTCTGGCTCCCCGGCGTGCCTGAGCCGGACCATCGACCTCTTCCGCAGTGGGCCAGCCGTGGCCTCCTGTCATGGCCAGATTTTTTCCGGAAGCGAGAATCCGCGGGCCGACTATATTTCCCTCAGCCACAGCATCTCGCAGATCAAGATCGACATAATCTTTCCCGCTCATATCACGGACTGTGGTCACACCAGCTTTGAGAGTTTTTCGCGCGTGCTCAACGGCTCTAATTGCTGTCCTCCCGGGAGATTCCTCCAGAAGAATTTCAAATGGATCTGCCACAGGTTTGAGGCAAAGATGAACGTGTGCATCTATAAGGCCAGGCATTATGATCTTTCCGCTGTGATCTATAACTTCCGTACCATCAGGAATCTCCAGCTCCTGCTGTCGACCGCATTTTACTATTTCTCCCTCTTTGCTTATGAGTACAGCAGCGTCTTCCAGCGGTTTTAGATCGGAACCTGTGAGAATGAGCGAACTTTTAAGCAGCTGCAATATTTTCACCTCTATTATTTGCATTTTTATTTTTTTTGAACGGTAAATTTACATCTCATCTTTTTCTTCATCGCTATAAATCAGCTCAAATCTTCTGATTTCTTCCCGATTGCTGCTGCATTCCGGACAGTAATCTGTGGTTTCTTTATCAGGATTATTAATGACCGGCTTGTGCTTTTGATATTCATCAGAATATTTCTGATAGGGTTTTCTGATCTCAGTCGAAGTAAACACATCCACCCTGTGTCCAAACTCATCCTGAGCAAAAAAAATCCCGCAGTTCAGGCACCTGTAGCCGAGAAATTTCTGGTTGTAATGATTGAGATTTACCCCGGCCGGCGAATCCGCATCCCCGCCGGAAATGCCGGTTTTTCTCAATAAAAAACCTATGATCTTTCCCGGCCAGCGCAGTCCGACTGCGATCCACCTCTTTATCTTCACTGGTTTTGCAGACCTCCTGAAAAATCAAAAATACGCAAAAATACGTTAGAACAGCAAAATTCCCGCGCCACAACCAATTTGCAGCGAGGGATAGATTTCGCTTGATTATCCTCACATTCTTTTCACTACATCCTTGCCAGCATTCTTGGCTTTATAAAGAGCTCGATCAGCTCTTATCATTAGCTCATCCAGATCATCTTTGTCTCTGAACTGGGTAACCCCCATACTCACAGTGTGAGATAAATCCTCATATCCCACATTCATATCTTTGATTTCTTCTCTTATCCTCTCAGCAAATTTTTCCGCCTCCTCACCAGCGGCCTCCATCAATAAGATGCCGAATTCTTCCCCGCCAATTCTGGCCACTATATCACCATCTCGAACATTGTTCAAAAGCACTTTGCCCAAACTTTTCAAGACCTCATCTCCCACTTTATGCCCGAATTTATCGTTGATTTCCTTAAAATTATCAAGATCCATCATAACAAAAGATACGTCCCAATAATATCTTTGGGCCTGAGCCAGCATTTTCCCGGCAAACTCCCTGAATGCCCTCCTGTTGGCGAGCCCTGTGAGCTCATCAGTCCTGATTATCCTCTCCATCTCTGCTCTGGTTCTTTCCAGCTCGGCATTCTTTTTTGCCAGCTGCCTGGTTTTATTGGCAAGTTCATTGTTGAGTTTGCTTATCTCTTTTAATGCTTCTTCATCGCTGGGTGAGCCGGATTTGCCCAGAAACAAAAATTTGTCTTTTCTGTGGAAAATAATACTATCGCTAAAAAAGGGGGTGCCATTTTTGACAGTGAATTTCAACCTCTGCCTTTTATATTGATCTTCAGCCGGCAGATCTACCTTATCTTTATATCTTTCAGTCAGCAGCTCAAAAAAATTACGGTCAAAAGGTGTTTTTTCCCGACGCAAAAAATTTTGAGCAAAAGCATTGTTGGCAGCTATTATTTCGCCCCCGCCATCAAAAAAACAGATCATCTCATCGGTCAGATCTTCCAAAATAATATTGATTTCCGGCAGGAAAAATTCGATCAGCTTCTTCATGCTCATCTCAGTCACTGCTCCAGTCTCTAGCTATCTCTGCCGCCTCTTCTCCGTTTTGTGCGAAGGCATCATAATCTATATTATCGAGCAGATACCTATGATCGTTCAAAGCTCTGCCGCCGACCAGTATTTTGAGATCCGAAATACTCTCATCTTCCCTCACAGATTCTATGACCTCGCTCAGAGCGGTGACATTATAAGGCATGGATACCGAGAGGCCGAGAAGATCAGGCTGCTCCTTTTCCAGAAATTCTACGAGCTCGACTACAGGAGTGCTGGCTCCCAGAAAAGAAACATCCCAGCCGTCAAACTCCAGAAAATCCGCCACAATTCTCGCCCCTATCTCGTGGTACTCGTTGGCTACGGATGAGACCACCGCTCTGCCCCTGGTTTTGGCCGGATGCAGATATTCCATATGATAGGAGGAAAGAATTCTAGATACAATTGAAGAAGCTCTATGCTCCTCTGCCACCGTTATATTACCCTGCTCCCACATAAATCCCACGGTGTAAAGTGCGGGTTTTATCACCTTTTCCGCAAAGTTTTTGAGATCATCGCGCGAGGATATATTTTCTTGCATAATTGCCCGGCAATCATCTATTTCCTTGATCAGCAAAGCGTCAATAAACTCATTAAATAACGGGCGCCAGTCCTCGTCTACTTCCCCGGCAGCATTTTCGGATTCTTCAGCCAGGGCTATTATATCCTCATGATGCTTTTTTATCCATTTATAAACCTCAATGATGGATTGATTGTACTCATCCGGAATAAATTTATTCACCGCTTCTATCCAGCAGGAAATACTCACCTTAAAATATCTATAGGAAAAACCCTTTTCTTTATAAACCGAATAAACCCAGGGTAGGGTGTCAGCCAGAAGACGCATCTCGTTAAATTTAAAAGTTTCCGCCATAAAAAGGACGTGTTTTTCATGGTTGTCGAACATAACTTCGAGAGGATTATAACCGATAAGTCCGTCGATATCCTCCCTGGCTGCCATCTTTTCGTCGACATATTCATTTATTTTATTTTTGCATTCGATATAATCTTCCGCTGCTCTATTCTCGACCGGAGAAAGACCGCCGATTTTATCTCTCAACTTGTTCATTTTCCCACCTCTTAGTAATAACATTCTGGACCGGCCGCGTCATTTCCTCTTCAAAGCTGAAAGCCCGTCCTAAAGCTGGCCCCACTTTTTGACAGCTTTCTCCTCGGCCAGCATTCTTTCTACTGATTTCACCCAGCCCTGCCAGGTTTTCTCTTCAAGTTTTCCATCCTGATTGACCTCCAGATGAACCGCTTTTCTGCCGTCATCTATGGTCTTTTTATCGGCCCAGCTCCTGACGGTCACAGAGCCCGAAACTTCTTTGATTATGGCACCTTTCCCAACCTTAATGAGGGTTTGTGACATGGGCACCCCGGCTCTTCCTGACAGAAACCAGCCGCCTGCGCTGGCCCTGCCGCTCTTAAAGAAACTGTTTTTCTGCTTGAGGACGATATTATTATCAGCTCTCAATCTGGAAATGTAGCTTCCTTCTCTCATAATTATTATATCTCTGGCAGCAGAGATACAGGAGTTTTGAGTCTGTCTTAAAATTATACTCCCGTTCTCCTGACTTTTGCTTCTTATCTCACAGTTTCTCAGCTCATCCAGAATTTCTCTCAGCTTATTCCTGGCTCTATCAGAATCGAATTTATCGGTCCCGAAGATGAATTCCTCCAGCCAGTTCATCCTTGCCTCGCCGCAGGGCAGTGAACTGAGCTCTTCGCTGGCAGTTTCCCGGAACAATCTGCTCAATTCAATTATAGCTCCTCTGATCTGCTTTTTTTCCATAATCTCCTGTCTCAGGAGGGATAAGTTCACCAATTTTTTCTCTTCTGCAGCCGAAGTCAGGCTCTCAAAATAGGATTCGAAAAATCCCTTCAAACGCAGAAAAAGCTTTTCTGCCCTCAATTTATTCTGATTAAATTTCTCTGCCCTGCCGGCCGTAATCTCCGATCCCACGACGTTGCCGCCGACGTAGATACTCTGCCTCGCCTGAATATTTCCGTTATTGACATTTTTTTTGATGAGCACTTCCCCTCTGGCTCGGGCGCCAAAAAAATCTTTGACACCGCCTTCAATAATCAGGTCTCCGTCAAACTCCACCCTGCCTTCCTGTTTGTCAACATCTCCGGTTATAATGTATTGAGGCAGAACTCTGACTATAATCTCGTTCTTTTTTTCTTCCAGTTCAGGACGTCCTACGAGCAAGGAAATAGCTTCTTTACCATCTGCACTGAGCGTGACGTTCTTTCCCGCTGTCAGTTTTATATCTTTTCCCTCGCCGGCAGGAAGTTTTTTTCCTCTAACAGTTCTTCCCGGTTTACCCGGGGCAGGTTTAACTTTTTCAGCAATAACTTCTCCCGGCAGAATCGAGGCTATGATATTTCTATAGTGGTCCACTTTTTCGGATTCATCTGTTTCTTCTTTGCTTTCACTGGCAGCTGAAAAAACCTTTTCAATCCGGGCAGGCTCACCCTCTTCAGGATATTTACCCTCTGCCACAGTTGTTTTCCCCCGGAGATCTCCCGAGGCTATCCTTTTGATTTTTTCCTTTTTAAGCCCGAAAAAAATCCCGGCTTCTGCCAGTTTTATTTTTATCTCCTCTTCAGTGACCCTCATTTCTTCACCAAATTTTTCGGTCGTCGGTTGAGCATCTATCAGTATTCCTTTTCGCTCTTCCTCGATCAAAAGCTCGTACCGGCGTGCCGGCTGGAGATCGACCTCTATAAAAGCTTCCATCTCATCTTCAGAAACTTCCAGATTTAACTCCTTTTTCCCTTCGTCTTCAGGCAGGTCATATGTCAGAGTGGTGCTTTTGGTGATGAGCTCCGGAGAATCAATTCTGCTGTCGCCGCGATAAATCTCTATATTCTCCCCGGGATATATCACCGGATATCTGCCATCGCAATAATCCGTGATATTCTCCGAAATTTCAATTTTTATCTCTTCTTTCTCCGGCCTGGGCGTGATAAAATTTTCAAGAGCAAACTCTTCAGACAAAATTAACATTTCACCCACCCCCTCAAAACGATGACCCTTCAATAATGAGAAAATATTTAGATAAACATAAAAATTCCCCGCAGGCCGGCGGAGAACAGGTGAAATCGATAATATTTTTATTCACCTCTCGGCAGCCCGTCCGCCTTTCTCCTGTGACAGAAATTAGGCACGAAAGCTTTGCGCTCTGCCCCTTACGGAACAGTTGCCCTTTCGAATGAATTTTTATGGCTCTTTTTGCGTTCACGATGAAATTTTTCCCCGATCTTATACGATATCTATCAACTGATAACAAGAAGATCCTTTTAATTTTATACAGTACATTTGTTTTAATCTTACCACACAATAGCGGCTTGATCAAATTATCAATGATTACTAATTATGCATACTATATCAATTCTATACGATTTCTCTTGACTTTCAGGGCGGATCATTATTATCATCTTATCCAATCTTCTAAGCTTTTTTATTTAATCATCTCCACAAATTTTTTGACCAGCTCCGGATCGAACTGGCTGCCGGCACATCTTTTTATCTCCTGCAGCGCCTCCTCTTTGCTCACGGCTTCCTTATAGGGTCGGCCTGCAGTCATGACGTCATAGGCATCTACAATTGCTATTATCCGGGACAATAGCGGTATTTCCTCTCCCCTCAATCCTTTAGGATATCCCGTTCCGTTCCAGTGTTCGTGATGATGTAATATGGCCCTGGCCATGGGCGCAAATTCCTCTGTGGCCGCAGCGATCTTATAACCTCTCTCCGGATGTTCTTTTATCGTCTGCCATTCCTCTTCGGTTAATTTTTCTTCTTTGGTCAGTATTTTCTCCGAAATAGTCGTCTTACCTATATCATGAAGAGTTGCCAGCAGGCTCAATTTGTTCAGCTCATCGCTGGACAGTTTGATTTTTTCGCCCAGTCTGTGAGCCAGGTCGGTCAACCTCATAGCGTGTTCTTTGGTTTCAGCGCTTTTAGTTCCCAGAGTGTTGAGCATATTGCGCACCAGTTTGTTCTCCGTGCTCTGAGATTTTGTCAGCTTATCGTTGTACATCCTTTTGTCGGCCCGGGTCAGGACCTCGCCAAATTCTTCTTCTAAATCCTTCTTTACAGCAATACCGATCCCCAGAGTTATGGGGATATCCCTGAATTTTGCCTCCCGACAGGTTTGTTCCAATCTGCCGGCGATTTTCTGAGCGGTACTGTAATCTGTATCGGGCAGCAGAATGACATATTCATCCCCGGCCCAGCGGGATACAAGATCTTCATCTCTGGTTATGCTGTTCATAATATCGGCCACCTTTTTAAGCAGCTCATCTCCGGCCCTATGTCCGTAAGTATCATTTACGATTTTGAGGCCGTTAACATCGCAATATATGATGCTCAAAGGATGCTGTCTTTCCGTATTTAGCCTTTTCATCTCCTCCTCAAGAAAGGTTCTATTATAAAGATCGGTCAGAGTGTCGTGATAGCTTAAATACTTCAGTTCTTCTTCTTTTTCCTTCAGATCGGTGATATCCAGCTGGATCGAGAGTATTCCTTCTTCCTCCCGGGGCAGACTGACCTTTGTTTCAAATAGATGGAGATAGTATTTTTCTCCATTTTTTCTCCGGCTGAAGCCTTTAAATTCCAGATTTTCACCCGCCAGAATCCTTTCCATATTCTCTCTGGCCTGTTCTCTCAACTCCGGAATCACCAGGGTATCCATAATGTTGTTTCCCAGAAGCTCTTCTTCCTCATAGCCTGTAATTTCACAGAGTTTTTCGTTGACCTCCAGAATATTTCCTTCCTCATCCTCCAGCATCAAACCCACAGGAGCCATTTCAAATATTTTTCTGTACTGCTCCTCCCTGATCTCCAGCTTTTCCTGGGCTTTTTTGCGCTCGGAAATATCAATGGCAGTACCGAGAATAGCTGTTTCTCCTTCATAATCTATTCTCGTTCCCGAGAACAAAATCCAGCGCTTCTCACCGTCTTTTCTCTGCAGCTCAAATTCGTAGCTCGAGGGAACATTTTTTCCTGCCAGCAGAGCTCGCCTTCTTCGCCGAACCATGCTCTGATGTTCAGGGGCCACGATTTCCCAAAATTTCATATCATGAATTTCATCCCGAGAATAACCGGTTATCTCCTCCAGAGCAGGATTTACGTATTTAAATTCCTCCTTTAACACAAACAGCCCGAAAAGGCTGGTCTCGGCCAGCGAACGAAATCTTTCCTTCTCCTCTTTCAGCTTTCTTTCCGCTTCCAGCCTATCGGTCACATCGATTCTCATGCTCAATACGCCATCCTCGCCGCCGGGCAGCTGAATCTTCGTGTCCTTCAAATTCACATAATAACTTTCACCCGTTTTCTTTATGGCAGGCAGAATCTGCTCTCTTTCCTGACCGGAAAGTACCTTCTGAAAATTCTCCCTGGCTTTTTCAGAATGAAATTCCGGCACTAATGCTGTAAAAATACTTTCTCCTATCAGCTCATCTTTGTCATAACCCGTTATCTGACATGTCCTCTCGTTTACATCGAGAATGATACCATCCGAATTCTTGAGCTCCATGCCCACCGGTGCCGATTCAAATATCTTGCGGTACTGCCGTTCTCTGATCTTAAGCTCTTCCTCCATTTTTTTCTGTTCGGTTATATCGCTGGCAAAAACAAATTCATACTCCTCTTCTTCATACTGAAAGTACTGACTGACAATAAACACGGGGAATTTTTCGCCATTTTTTGTGATAAATTTTCTTTCATAAGAAAATGAGTCTTCTTCTTTTATTTTTCTCCAGAAGTCTTTCCGATCGATAAATTCCTTCTCGTCGATAATTCTGCTCACTTCTGATCCTTCCAGCTCTTCCTGCTGGTAACCCAATTTCTCACAGGCCTGATTATTGGCATACAAAATTTCTCCTTCAGAACCTGTTCTGAATATCATCAGGCTGGCATTGTCGAGGGAAAATTGAGTCATTTCCAGCTTTTCCTTCTCGCGCATAAGTTCACTCTCGGCCTGTTTGAGTTCGGTTATATCATCATAAAGAGCATAAAAGCCGATCACCTCTTCTTCAACTATGATGGGTATACCGTGATATATAAATTCTCCGGGATTACCGTGTTTGTCAAATCGGGTGCCCTCGCCTTTGATTTTTTCACCCTGCAGAAGCCTTTCAGTTTTCTCCCTGTCACAGTACCCTTCTCTTCCCCGCTCCAGCACATCATCGAGGTGTTCGCTTTCGATCTCGGAAAGCTCGTAACCAAAAACCTCCTGAAACTCATCATTTATATCCTCGATGCGCCCCTCGCTGTCGAGCATGACCACAGCCGAAGTGTTGTTTTCAAAGAGAGCATCAGTCTTTAATCTTTCTGTTCTCTCCTTCGTTATATCGCGCGAACTGCCCACGATCTTTTCCACCCTGTTATCAACAATCACCGGAGCCAGAACAGTTTCCCAGAATCTAATTCCCCCGGGCAGATCCAGTCTCTCTCGATATTTCACCACTTCTTTTTTCTCCATACATCTGCGGTAATTCTCCTCCACTTCCCGTCCGGGATCTTCTCCTAATACCTCCAGCGGTGTCCTGTCTTGGACTTCTTCAGTGCTCAAACCTGTCAGCTCTTCCTCCCGGGGATTCAGCCTCTGGAATTTTATATCCCCGTCTTCTTCTTCCACGTCCAGCAAAAATATGCTGGATTGAACGTTATCGAAAATTGTTTCGTATTCGGCCAGCAGCTTTTCCATCTCTTTTTCTTTTTTCTTTTTTTCGGTGATCTCCTTTTTCAATATCAAGGCCCCGTCCATGTATCTGCTGATTCTCAGCTCAAACCACTTTTTTATCCCGTTTTTCTCCGCGGCTATCTCCTTTATGAATTCCTCTTTCTCATCTTCAATTATTTTTTCGAGCTCGTTTTCGATGACTCGAGCTGGTCCAGCAGAACATCCCTCATTTAAAAGGACATCTGAAAGTGTATTGCCCGATCCCGACTCCCCGGATGATAAATCCAGTTGTTTGCATAAATCTTTCCACTTTTGATTGGTCAGCAGAATCTCTTTCTTCTCACTCACCAGCGCAGCTCCGGCCGGCAGCGATGAAAAAATCGAGTCAGATAAGATATCCTGTTCAGTTCCGGAGAAATTAGAGATAAATAATCCCCTCCCAGCACTCAAACAAAAAATGTTTGCTCAAATCAAAATTTTATTTTATAAAATTAAAATTCCTGAATATAGGATAAAATTGCTACTTAAGTCTTATTTATATTTTACTTGAAGTTCCGGGTTAATTCAAGAGCTTAACAAAATTTCTGGCCTTTCCGGTCCGGGTGGAGTATAAAAAAATGCCCACCTTAGCGCGATAGGTGGGCGAATTATACTGAATCAAAAAAATCGACAGGATAAAGCTTTCTGTAATCTTCATTTTGCTGTCGGCTAAAAACTGTTAAAAATCGTCAGCGAACTCATCATAAGCCTCTTCAGATAAATTCTCGGCCGGGACGAATCTCAGGGCGGCCGAATTTATACAGTAACGCAGGCCAGTCGGTTCGGGGCCATCGTCAAAAACATGGCCGAGATGTGAGTCCGCCTCGCTGCTGCGAACTTCCGTCCTGGTCATAAATAGACTCCGGTCCTCCACTTCGACTATATTATCTTCCACCAGCGGTCTGGTGAAACTGGGCCAGCCAGTTCCTGATTTAAATTTATCCTGTGAGCTGAAAAGAGGTTCGCCGGAAACGATATCGACATATATTCCTGGTTCATCGTGATCGTAGTACTCATTGTCAAAGGCGGGTTCGGTGGCATCCAGCTGGGTGACTTTATACTGTCTTTCTGTCAGACTTTCTCTCAGGTCATCGTCCATATCAGCGGCTTCTTCCCGTGAAATTTCCAGCTCATCCGCCTTTACACCTCCGCAGGTGGCCTCGCATCCGACCTCCACTTTATCGGGATCGAGTTCGTGCTGTTCCATCAGGATTTCCCTGAGTTCTGTGCTCAAACCCAGGCTTCCTATCTCATCCCGCAGCTGACCGCTGGTCCCTTCCCCGGCTATATAACCGTTAACGCGGGCAGCAGCCGTAGAGTTGATAAACTCTTCCATCGTCATCTCGCTCAAATAATGATCCTGGAAGCTGGATCTCTGCTGGAGATAATATTTTTGATGATAATCTTCTGCCAGATTGAATTCGCTGAATTCCCTTATTTCAGTTTTTATCTCCCGGCTCTCATCGTTCTCAAGTTCGGACTTTATCTCGCGGGCGGTGCTGAGCTGTTCCTGATCGTGATAGAATAAAATGGACCGATATTGGCCGGAAATAGGCTGACGGAAAGGATTGTGATCATCCCAGAATTTTTCCACCAGTTCTTTGTAATTGATCGCGTCGGGATCGTAATCAATCTGTATGGTTTCAGCGTGCTCACCGATATTCTGATAGGTGGGATTATCGATTATGCCGCCGGCATAACCGACCCGGGTTCTCACCACCCCTGGCATAATGCCAAAGGAAGCGTCCGGGCCCCAGAATCAACCCATAGCAAAAGTGGCAGTTTTGATATTCATATTGCTCATCTCCTTATCAATATTAGCTGCGTCAGCTTTGATAACTGTCCCCAGAGTAATGACAGCCAACACTATCAAAATCGGAAAAAAATATGATCTTCCCGTCATTTTGATCCTCCCATCGTTCCTCTGCTTTTTTTTGATCACAGATAAATTTTTCTTCTTTGTCAATTATAGCAATAATAATTATTAATAAATAGTGACTGTTTTACAAACTATCAATCCATTTTATCCGAGCTTTAAAAAAAGTGTCAGGTATCACTTCGCTTTATATCTTCCAGCCATTATTATCATGCAAGAAGAATCAAATGTGAAAAACACCTGATTATCAATCAGTGTGATCATAACTTCTGAATTCCTCTCCATCCCTGTCATAAATGAGTATTCCCCCGTGTCCTCCACCTTCGCCCTCATCATCCGGCAAAGTCTGGGTAGCATGAATTACAATATTTCCATGATTATTATAAACGCTCAACATCCCTCCGCCCCCACCGTCTCTGCCGGTGCCCATTTTAATTCTTTTTTCTCCTTCACTGTTGTTCAGGATCAGCTCTCCTTTGCCTTCAGGATTCTGGGTAAGACTGGCGGAGAATTTTCCTTCTTCGTTGAGAACGTCCAGGCTCTCTGTGACGGTAATATTTTCAGCGGTGATCCTCCCCGAAAGGATTTCGTCATAATACTTCTGAGCCGTGGTATCCATCTCTCCTCCGCTAAACCCGTAAAATAAAGCCGCTATCAACAAAGGATAAATTATAAATCTCTCATATTTATGCATAGATATACCCCCATTTTTTATCGAAAAGTTATTGCCTTATTAGCTTTTTTAGTTTTTCCGGATTTTTAAAGCCGGACACACTGATTTCTACTCCTCCTGTGGCAGCACTGGAAATGGTTAAATGGCCAACTCCTGTAAGCCTCTGGGTGACTGATTGGCTGGTGGTGATATTCCTGATATCTTTTTTTATGATCTCATTGGTCTTTTTTCTGATGATACCCTTCCGAAGTTCAATCCTTTTATCGGTGATTTTTAGCTTTATTCCTTTAACCTTTATATACCATATCAAAAGAGGAATTAAACCCAGGCCGTACAGCAAAACCAATCCCAGGCACAGAATAAATGTAATTGGCCTATTTCTGAACATTTTCGGATGATCTTCAAACAAAATCTCTTCCTGATCCACTATTTTATCACTCCTATTGCAGATTAATTTGCCCAGCTGCTCTGACGGACAGGCTGTTTATTAAATTGGAGATTGACTAAAATTGTCCTTTTTGCTGCCAGATCAAACTCTCTCCTCATTTTTGTTACCATAGTTTGAAAAAATCATAAAAAAGTAATTTGACTGCGTTCATTGGCTTTATAAGCAATAACATGCTTAGTGTAAAATAGTTGTAGGGTCAAAGTTATAATTGTCTGAAAAAAGTATCTGGCATTAAAAAAGAGGACTCCCCCTGATATAATTGTTTTAGAT
>NZ_FNGO01000030.1 GCF_900103135.1 Halarsenatibacter silvermanii
CTTAACACTCCTCCTGTATGCTGCTGTTAGGGTACCATCTCCCTGAAAATTTATTACCCTACACCATTCCGAGGCCTTTGCCTCGGTTTTTTTTATCTCTATTTTTCGTTCATAATGAAATTTTTCTCCGCTTAAGTTTTAGTTTTCGGCCAAAAAAGTACGCTCCCTTCGCGAGAGCTCGTCCCTGAACTCGCGCTCAGACCGGCCCATCCTGAGCCGGGAACATTCTTTTTATAGTTATAAATTTCTCATGATATGGAGAAGGAATTTTTATTTTTTTATCTAATTATATATTTGGAGAAGATTGTATATGAATGAAATAATATGAGGGGGGCAAATTACAAAGATGAAATTATTACGAGTAAACCTGACCGAGATGGAGATAACCGAGGAAAAGCTGCCGGAAAAGTTCAGGCGCAAAGGCGGCCGGGGTTTGACTTCGGAAATGGTACTGGATGAGGTCGATCCGGAAGCACATCCGCTGGGCAAAAATAACAAGCTGGTGTTCGCACCCGGCATGGTAACCGGAACTTCAGCACCTTCTTCCGGACGGATCTCTGTGGGCGGCAAGTCACCGCTTACGGGCGGCATCAAGGAATCCAACGCCGGAACACCCTTTGCTCAGAGCCTGGGCCGATCGGGATATAAGGCTATAATAGTTGAAGGTAAGCCAGAGGACAGCGAGGCACGTTGTATTCTGGAGATAACTTCGCAAGGTGCCGAGCTGAAAAGTGCCGATGAGCTCGAAGAACTGGAGACCAGCGAGACGATGGAGAAACTTCTGGAAAGCTATGACGATCATAACTTCTGTCTGGTCGGACCTGCCGGCGAGTGGAAGATGTCGATGGCGGGTATCTGCTTTAATGATCCCGAATATCGAGCCAGCCGGTATTCAGGCCGCGGTGGACTGGGAGCTGTTATGGGTTCTAAAGGCCTTAAAGCCATAGTGCTGGAAAAGAGGATTCAGGATGTCGAGCTTGCTGATGAGGATCTTTTCCGTCAGGGACAGCGAAAGCTGGCCGAAGGCCTGCGTGAACATGATGTTACAAAGCCAGGCGGAACGCTGAACAGCTACGGCACAGCCGCTTTGATCAACGTGCTCAATCAGGCCGGCGGACTGCCCACCAATAACTTCTCTTCTGGCGAGTTCGACGGAGCAGAAGCTACCTCCGGCGAGAAGCTGGCCGAAATTGTAAATGAACGAGGTGGCGAAGGTGAGATGGGCCATTCCTGTCACCCCGGCTGCGTGATTCAGTGTTCCAATGTCTATCCCGACGTAGATGGTGAAGAAAAGGTTTCCTGTGTTGAATATGAGTCCGATTGGTCGCTGGGTGCCAACCTGGGTATAGATGATCTCGATCAAATAGCCGAAATGATCAAGATATGCAACGAAGTAGGTGTCGATACCATAGAGGCAGGCGTAACCCTGGGTGTGGCCATGGAAGCCGGGGTTGTCGAGTTCGGCGACGGCGAGGGCGCCATAGAGCTGCTGGAAGAGATTCGCAAAAACTCAGCTATGGGCCGTATACTCGGTAACGGAGCCGAATTCGCCGGCAAAGCCTATGGAGTAACTCAGGTGCCGACAGTCAAGGGTCAGGGCATGCCTGCTTACGAACCGCGGGCGGTCAAAGGCATCGGCATTACCTATATGACCACGCCTATGGGTGCCGATCACACCGCCGGTTATACGATAGCACCGGAAATTCTTTCGGTCGGCGGCGAGGTCGATCCGCTCAAAGCCGAAGGCAAGGCCGAGCTCTCCCGGGCCTTTCAGGCTACAACTGCTTTTGTGGACAGCTCCGGTTACTGTCTTTTCACCACCTTCGCTCTGCTGGACGATGATAATGCCATGGAAGGCATGGTCGATACAGTAAACGGAGTGCTGGGCACAGATTACACCGTGGAGGAAATAGTCGAAGAGGGCAAGGAGATTCTGAAAAAAGAGCGCGAATTCAACCTCAAGGCCGGTTTCAGCAAATCCGACGACAGGCCGCCTGAATTCATGCGCGAGGAAGAGCTTCCTCCCCACAACGAGATTTTCGATGTACCCGATGAAGAGCTTGATAAAGTCTGGGATTTTTAAAACCGCTCAATAATAAAGAGAATTGACTCTCAAAAACGGGCTGCCCTGTGAGGGGCAGCCTTAACTAATTTATAAAAGCCCAAAAAATTTTTTCTTGATTGGCAAAATTTTTTGAGAATTTTCTTTGCAGAAATTATGTAATTCTGGTAAAATAGAAACTGCTGGACACAAATTATGATCTTGAGATAATTATATTATGGAGGGAGTGTTATGGAGGTATCGGTTAAGTTTTATGCAACTTTGAGAGATCATTTGACTCAATCAAAGCGTCAGGAGTTAGAAGAAAAAGGTGAATTAAATATCGAAATTGAACCCGGAAATACAGTCGGTGACTTACTTGCTCGCATGAATATACCGGAAGAAGAGGTAAAAATGATTTTTGTAGATAATCGACGTCAAAAACCTGATTACTCTCTGCAGTCCGGAGATAATGTGGCAGTCTTTCCGCCTATAGCTGGAGGTTAATAATTTAATGACCCAACTAAATGTTAGCAAGCGACATCTAAAAAATAAAAAAGAGATCGAAAAGATTATAGATGCCAGAGATTACGTAATTGAGAAAAAGAATAAAGGTATTATGTTTCATGAAGCCAGGCCTGATATAAAGAAGATTTATATTGAAGTATCCACGCGATGCAATTTAAACTGTATCACCTGCATCAGGCATTCCTGGTCTTTAGAGCACAAAGACATGAGTTTAGAACTCTTTGAAGAATTAGTTCAACAGCTGGATACATTTTCCAATCTAAAAAAAGTCGTGATAGGCGGATTGGGAGAACCTTTTATGAATCCTGACATAATGAAAATGACCGAACTAATTAAAAATAAAGGATATGAAGTCAAGATCACCACAAATGGTATGTTATTAAACAGGTCAATTTTCGAAAAACTTGTTTCTTTAAACGTGGATGAGCTGGTTATCTCGATAGATAGTTTTCAGGAAGAGGAATTTGAAAATATAAGAAAAGGGGGAGAGTTGAAAGAGCTGAAGGAGAAACTCCTGCAGCTGAAAGATATTAAAGAAGAAGAGGAAACAATCTTCCCGCGGGTTAGTATGGAATTTGTTTTAATGGAAAGCAATAGAGACCAGCTTAATCTGCTCAGCGAAAAAGCCAGGGATCTGGGAGTTTTAAATATTCTGGTCACCAATTTGCTTCCATACAGAGAAAAAATGACCGATGAAATACTTTATGGCCAGGGGGAGGAAGAACTCGATCTTCCCATTAAATTTTGGAGCACCCCCATTGAAGGCCTATCAACTATGTGCACCATGGATATGCCTGATATGAACTGGAATGCTGATAGACAGTGTGATTTTATAAATGCAGATGCCTGTGTTATAACTGTGGAGGGAGAGGTTGCTCCCTGTTATGCTTTGATGCATTCTTACACATATTACATCTTCGGCAGGGAGAAAATTGTAAAATCACATAGCTTTGGCAGCATCAGAGAAGAATCACTGGAGGGCATATGGACTTCTCCTGACTATGTAAAATTTAGGGACAGGGTTAGAGAATATTCTTTTCCTTCCTATCAGGACTGCAAAATAAATGACAATTGTAGTTATGCCAGGGAAAATCAGGACTGCTGGGGAAATATACCATCCTGTGCTGATTGCCTGTGGGCGCAGAGCATAGTCAGATGTCCCTAATTGAGATTTAAGCCTTGAGGAGGTTGAAGGAATTTGCCTAAAATAATCGACACTCATGTGCACGTCACTCCCCCACAGATCATAAAAAACGAAGAGAAATACTGCCAAAAAGACGAATATTTTGATCTTTTATGCAGCAATCCTAAAAATGAATTTGTGACTTATGATGAATTAGCAAGAAAAATGGAAAAAGAGATAATTGATAGGGCGGTTATTTTTGGTTTCGCCTTTGAGAAGCAGGAGTTATGCAGAGAAGTGAATGATTATGTTATTGCAGCTGTAAATGAGCATCCGGATAAATTCATCGGATTTTGCGTGGTCAATCCCGCAGAGGAAGGGGTATTAAAAGAGCTTCAAAGATGCAAAAATAATGGAATTCAAGGAATTGGAGAACTATTTCCCGCAGGCCAAAAATTCGATCTGAGCTCAAAAAAAGACATGGAGCCTATCTGCAGATTTGCCCGCAGGTCACAATGGCCCATTCTCATTCATCTAAATGAACCGGTTGGGCATGATTATGCAGGTAAAACTGACATAACTCTGGAAGAGGGCTCAGATTTGGCCAATAACTTTCCAGAAAATGAATTTATTTTCGCTCACTGGGGCGGAGGTTTGCCTTTTTATGAGCTCATGCCCGAGCTGAAAGATTCGCTATCCAATATTTATTATGATACAGCCGCCAGCCCTTTTTTGTATGAGGAAAGTATATATAACGTAATGAAAGAAATAAATATACTTGATAAAATTTTGCTGGCGACTGATTATCCCCTGCTGTCCGCTGACAGGTATCTGCAGGAGATAAACAAAACTGATTTAGATAAAGAGGAAAAAAAGATGATATTGCATAAAAACGCAGAAAAACTGCTGGATTTATGAAGCAATATGGAAGAAAATTTAATTAAGAGAGGAAAATGATCATGTATTATTATTATCAAAAGAACAGACTCGATAATTTAATCAAACATAGAGTAGAGAGAGGTCTTACTCAGCAGGATATGGCTGATTATCTGGGAATGGGTCGTTCGACCTATCAGAGAAAAGAGTATGGTGAAAATCAATTCTTGCTTAATGAATCTATTATTTTAATGCTGTTTTTCGGTGAACCCTTTATGGATCTGTTTGGAGATTTATTTGAAAGTTTTGCGAGAATGGAAGTAGATAAGAATAGTTAAAAGGGAACTTAAAAGGTTCTTCCTGTCTTCAGCTGGTAAATAGATGTGTCAAAAAATTGCGCTTCCTTCGCGAGAGCTCGTTCCTGAGCTCACTACGTTTTATATCTTCCAGCTATTATTATCATGATAGTGATCTTATACGATATCTATCAACTGATAACAAGAGGAACCACTTAAAATAAGTTTATTGTTGTGTTATACTTACTTTCAGTGGACAGACGTTTTTGTATTTTACAAAATAAGCAATTCAGTTATCTGGGAGGTAATCCTGTTTGGGCTGCAGTACTACAATGCTGGGAATCATTATAGGTTTTTTCGTTGCCAATTTCCCCGGAGCTATATTCGGCGGATTGCTCGGTTATGTGATGGAAAATAAGCTGGGAAATAAAACCAGGACCGGGGGAAAGGGTTATTATTCCAATAATAGCAGACAGGGCATAAAGCGAGAAGCGGTGTTAAAAAATTTATTTGCCCTGCTGGCCAAATATAGCCAGGCAGATGGTCAGGTTACCAGAGCAGAAATAAGAATAATAGATGAGTTTATCGAGAAAAAGCTCCATCTTACCGGGCGAGATCGTAAAATGGCCATAAATTATTTCGATGAAGCAAAAAGAAGCGGTAAATCTTTCTCATTTTACGCCGAAAAGTTCGCCGGACTCATAAATTATGATCAAAACCTTCTCTCTCAGCTTCTCGAGCTTCTGCAGAGAATCGGAAAAGCTGAAGGTAAGATGAGCTCTGAGCAGCAGGAATTGATAGATAGAGCTAAAAAGATATTTAGAGTCTCCCGCAGAAACTATGCTGCCCAGAGCAAAGATAAAGAATTGAGAGAAGCTTATCGCACGCTGGATCTCGATCCTGAAGTCAACCTTAAAAAAGTTAAAAAGAGATATAGGGAGATGGCCAAAAAATACCATCCTGATCGGGCTATTGCCGAGGACATGCCTGAAGAATTTGTCGAGATGGCCAAAGAAAAATTTTCCGAAATCAAAGATGCCTACGAATTAATAATGGAGATAGAGGGAAATTAGTTTATCCTATCAACCTCTGCATGCTCCTGACTCATCTCGACGTATTCTTCAATTCTTTCTTTCATTTTTCCTCTTTCTTCGGCTGTGATATCCCTGACCACTTTTCCCGGGGTTCCGAGCACCAGGCTGTTTTGTGGTATTTTTTTGCCTTCAGGCACAACAGTTCCGGCTCCAATAATACTTCCGGAGCCTATTTTGGCTTCATTCATAATTTTAGCTCCCATCCCGATCAAACAATTTTCTTCGATATGGCATCCATGCAAAACAGAGTTATGCCCCACTGTCACACGCGATTCTATGATAGCCGGGATTTCGTAGTAACAATGGACAGTCGAATTATCCTGAATATTTGATTCGCTGCCTATGATAATTTCATTTAAATCCGCTCTGATGACGGTATTGTACCAGACAGAGGAATTATTTTTGAGCTTCACATCCCCTATAATATGGGCTCCTGGAGCTATAAATACGTTATGTTCTTCTGCGGGTTTTTTGCCATTAAATTCATATTTCACGATTCACATCTCCTTTTATTTGTTTTATTTGCCTGAGTGATGATAATCCTATATAATGATAACATGAATTAAGGTCGGTGATAAAGTTTGAATGGAGACGGTGAGGAGATAACAATCTTTGGAGGGACCTTTGATCCGATACACATGGGTCATCTGATTATAGCTGAACAGACGAGAGAACAGTTCGGTCTTTCTTCGGTGCTTTTTATCCCGGCTGGAGATCCTCCACATAAAACCAGGAAAAATCTTTCTTCCGCCGATATACGATACGATATGACCGAATTGGCCATAGATTCCAATGAGAAGTTCGAAATAACAGCGCTGGAAATAGACAGAGAAGGCCCCTCTTTTACTGCTCAAACCATCGCAGAATTTATACATACCGGAAAGAGAGTTTCTGTGATAATGGGCGCTGATTCTCTGGCGGAAATTTTTCTATGGAGAGATCCCGAGTATATTTTAAAAAATTCCCGTCTTCTGGTGGCCCAAAGACCGGGTTATAATATAGAGGTTATAAAAAATCACCCGCTGTATCGTAAATATAATACAGACATTCGCAAAATAGAGACAGGATACCTGGATATCTCCTCTTCCAGGATTAGAAAGAGGGTTAAAGAAAAGAGAACTATTAAGTATTTGGTGCCAGAAAAGGTTAGAGAGTTAATACTGAAAGAGAGGCTTTATCAAGGCGATGCTCGATAATAATAAATTACTGGTAAAAGTAAAAAAATGTCTGGATGAAAAAAGATTTAATCACTCTTTGAGCACAGCCGAGATGGCCCAAAAACTGGCTGAAGAATATTCCTATGATACTGAAAAAGCTTACCAGGCTGGCCTTCTGCATGATATTTGCAGGGGATGTTCTCTCTCCCGGCTCGAACTCTGGATTTCAGAGAGTCGCTGGCAGCTGGATATCTGGGAAAAACAGGTCCCCGCTTTAATTCACTCGCCCGCCTCTGCCGCCAGGGCGGAAAAGGAATTCGGTATTAATGACAGCGAACTTTTGGAAGCTGTTAGATACCATTCGATAGGATATGATGGCATGAGCAGGCTTACTTCGATAATTTTTTTGGCTGATAAGATAGATTCCTCCCGCAGCTATCCAGGTGTTGAAAGTGCAAGGAAAGCGGCCTTCCGCAGCCTTGATGAAGGTCTGATGAAGGTCTGCCGAAACACCATCGGATATCTGCTGGAAAATGATGTTTTGATCCATCCCAATACCCTTATTTTGAGAAATTCGTTATTGAGGAGGAAGGAGGCAGATGAATAGATTACAGGAACTCACCAGAAAACACTGGATTTTAATCGCTGCAGCTGTATTTTTTTTCGCTGTAGGATTGTTTTTTGGAAGCTCATTTAATTCAAATTTAACTTCTGCTGAAAATAATCCTTTCACCAGCTCCCGGGTTAATCTACTCATTTCAGGATACGATACCGATCATCACGGCATCAGCAGAACAGATGCGATGATGGTTGTCAGTATAGATCCGGAAAAAGAGGATATGAGCATAGTTTCTGTCCCCCGGGATTCCCGGGTCAATATTCCCGATCGGGGAATAAATAAGGCAAATTCAGCCTACGCTTTTGGTGGAATAGATCTGACAATTGAAACTCTGGAAAGCCTATTAAAAATACCGATTGATTATTATGTAAATCTCGATTTTCAGGGGTTTGTAAGTGTTGTAGATGCTATAGGAGGAGTTGAAATTGAAATAGAACAGAGGATGGAATACCAGGATGAAGCCGGTAATCTGCATATAAATTTCGAACCCGGGAAAAAAACTCTGGATGGAGAAGAAGCTCTTGAATACGTTCGTTTTCGAGAACCAGCCAGAGGAGATATAGGCAGAATAAATCGCCAGCAAAAATTTGTCCGGGCAGTTCTGCAGAGAGTATCACGTCCGGGTATTGTATTTGATACGCCAGAAATTTTAAACGAGGGATTAAATTCAATTTATACAGATATGGATATTACAGAAGCTATTTCTCTATCGAGAATTATCATGAACTTAGAACTGGATGAAGTTGAAACCCTGAAATTACCCGGTCGTCCGGAATATATCGATGGGGTCAGCTACTGGGTTATAGATGAAGCAGAGAAAAACGAGTTAATTGAAGACCACTTTCGCTGTGAGGATCAGAGGGAAAATCAAAATATTGATCTTCACATACTAAACGGAACTGGAACTCCCGGCCTGGCAGGAGATGTTGCTCGCGAAATGGAGAAATTTGGATTTAATATAAACAGTATCGGCAACTCCGATAGTTTTGACCATACAGATACAGAAGTCTTTTTTACAGACGAGGCCGATAGAGATACTGCTCGAGAAATTGCTGAATATCTGCAGGGCAAGCCGGTAATTTTGAGCTCGGACGCCGAAGATGCTGATTATCCGGCTGGAGAAGGCCAGATTATAATAATTTTAGGAAAAAATTCTCTCGAATCAGATAAAATATAGGAGGGTGATCATATTTGAAAGCCGAAAATTCTGCCAGAGAAAAAGCGCTTAAAATAGCCGAAATAGCTGAGGACAAAAAGGCTGATGGCATTGTGGTTCTCGAAGTTATAAAAATGACTCCCATTGCTGACTTTTTTGTGATATGCAGCGGCAGCAGCGAGAAACAGGTGGATGCTATAGCCAGAGAGATCGAAGATGAAATGGCGGAACAGGAAATAATGCCCTACAGAATGGCGGGAAGAGATCAATCGCGCTGGAAGCTGCTCGATTATGAGGATGTAATTGTTCACGTCTTTCATTCTGAGGAAAGAAGATTTTATAATCTGGAGAGATTATGGGCGGATGCTGAAAAAATTCTGGAGGAAAACTCAGAACAGGTTTGAGCCGGGTTTTCTTTAAAATTAATGAGCTGACTTGACAAATTAAACGAGCCTTTTTATAATCTAATTAGCCTCTCAAAATAAAAATGCCAAAGGCCTGGAGGGAAAGCAGTAAACCGATATATTGTCCAAATTGTCCCGGTTGAACTCGTTCCTGAGCTCGGGAAAATGAAACCTTCACCAGTAGTTTTCCCGCGTCTGACTGCGTTAAAGTTATGAGTGGGTTTTTTATTGCTTTTGGTCAGTCCGAATCATCTTATGCTGAGGCCAAGCTGGGTGGTACCACGGGTAACTTCTTCTCGTCCTGGTTACGAGGAGATTTTTTTATTTGATAGTCACAATTACGAAAGGGGAGAATAAGGTATGTCCTTTGAATATAATTTTACCCAGATCGAAGAGAAATGGCAGAAAGAATGGGAAGGTAAAAGCCTTTATGAGACATCTGAAGATTCTCAGGCCGAAAGTTTTTATGCTCTGGAGATGTTCCCCTATCCCTCCGGAAGACTCCATATGGGACATGTTAGAGTGTATTCTATCGGCGATGTCATGGCCCGCTTTAAAAGGATGAGAGGATATAATGTGCTTCATCCCATGGGCTGGGATGCTTTCGGACTTCCAGCTGAAAATGCTGCTATCGAGCACGGAAATATCCATCCTCACGATTGGACCTGGGATAATATCGATCAGATGAAAAAACAGCTTAAAAGCATGGGGTTGAGCTACGACTGGAACAGAGAACTGGCAACTGCCAGTCCGGAGTATTACAGGTGGACTCAATGGCTGTTTTTGCAGATGTATAAAAACGATTTGGCGTACAAGAAAAAATCTGCTGTCAACTGGTGTCCCAGCTGTGAAACTGTTCTGGCTAATGAGCAGGTCGTAGATGGAGAATGTGAGAGATGTGAAGCAGCAGTCGAAGATAAAGAGCTGGCCCAATGGTTTTTGAGGATCACTGATTACGCTGATCAGCTTATTGATGACCATGAGTTGCTGGAAAAGTGGCCGGACAGAGTCAAGGAAATGCAAAAAAATTGGATCGGCCGCAGTAAAGGATTGAGGATCAACTTCCCTGTTAAAGGGTTTGAAGAGGAATTGGAAGTATTTACTACCCGTCCTGACACAATTTATGGTGCAACCTATATGGTTTTGGCTCCTGAACATCCCCTTGTAGAGGACATTTTAGACAGGTCTGAGAATCAGGAGGATATTAAGGCGCGAGTAGAAGAGATGAAGGAACAGCAGGAAGAGGAAAGAACTTCGCCAAAATCAGAAAAGATAGGTGTCGACACCGGATTTAAAGCCATTAATCCTCTCAGCGGCGAAGAAATTCCGGTTTACATAGCCAACTTTGTGCTGATGGAATACGGTACTGGAGCTATAATGGCTGTTCCCGGTCATGACCAGCGAGATTATGATTTTGCCAAAAAATATGGTTTAAATATCCGTCAGGTAATAAAACCCGAAGCCGAAGATATAGAGGTCGATCTGGAAGAGGAAGCATTTACTGAAGAAGGAGTCCTGATCAATTCGGATAAATATTCGGGGCTGACCTCAAAAGAGGCATTTGCCGAGATGGCCAGAGATCTGGAGGAGGCCGGTCTGGGACAGGAAGAGGTCAATTATCGCCTCAAAGATTGGCTTATTTCCCGGCAGCGCTACTGGGGTGCTCCCATCCCCATAGTTTACTGTGATGAATGCGGCCGGGTTCCGGTTCCCGAGAAAGAGCTGCCTGTTGAGCTGCCCTACGAAGTTGAGCTGGAAGCGGGAGGAGAATCCCCCCTCAGCAGAAACAAAGATTTTCTCCATACAGATTGTCCGGAATGCGGCCAGGAAGCCAGGCGCGAGACTGATACCATGGATACATTTGTTGATTCATCCTGGTACTTTTTGCGCTATCTGGATGCTGGAAATGAAGAAGTTCCCTTTCAGAAAGATAAAGTTAATGAATGGTGCCCGGTAGATGTTTATGTCGGCGGTGTCGAACATGCCATATTACATCTCCTATATGCCCGCTTTTTTACCAAGGTTGTCAGAGATCTGGAGCTTGCCGATGTAGATGAGCCCTTCGACCATTATCTGGCCCAGGGGATGGTATTAAAAGATGGAGCTAAAATGTCAAAATCGCGGGGCAATGTGGTCGATCCTCTCGATATGCTCTCAGAATTTGGAGCAGATGCTACCAGAATGTTCATATTATTTGCCGCACCGCCCAAAAAAGATCTGGAGTGGAGTCATGAAGGTATCGAGGGCCTTTATCGCTTTATCAAAAGGGTCTGGAGGCTCGTTAAGGAGAATAAAGATATCTTAAACGGAGAATCAGCTCCCGTTTCTGACGATCAGCTGACGGCGGAAAATTTAGAAGGTGAAGATAGAGATATCCTGCGATTCATGCATAAATCTATAAAAAAGGTTACCGAAGATGTATCCGAAAGGCAGACTTTCAATACCGCCATCAGCGCTATCATGGAGCTGACCAATGAAATTAGCGATTATATTTCAGACCGGTCGCCGGAGCATATCAACGGCTCCTTGTTCAGAAAATCCGTAGAGAATTTGCTTTTGCTGCTGGCACCTTTCGCCCCTCACGTGACAGAGGAACTTTGGACCGAACTCGGGAATGAATTCAGCATTCACGAACAGAGCTGGCCGCATTACAGGGAGTCCGCGCTGGAAAAAGATGAACTGGAGATAGCGATCCAGATCAATGGTCAGGTTAGAGACCATATGATGATACCGGCGGAGATAGAAGAGGACAAACTAAAAGAAAAGGTTCTGAACAGAGATAAAGTTCAAAAGTATGTCGATAATGATGAGGTCAAAAAGATCATAGTTGTTCCAGAAAAACTGGTTAATGTGGTAGTCTGAATTAATTTTTGGCTCAAGAAGATCCTAATTTCTCTGCCCGAATAGGGGGTGATGAGCTCATGCAGGAACTGGGCAAAGTAATCGAAGCACAGGGGAGCAGAGCCACAGTTCAAATTCAGCGCAGTTCCGCCTGTAAAAGCTGTGAGCACAGCTGTGGTTTTGCCGGAGAAATAAGCGAGATCGATCAAATTGAGGTAGATGTTGCCAATCCTGTAGGTGCACAGCCAGGCGATACAGTAGCTCTGGAGATGGGAGCAAAGCAGATTTTTTTGGCTTCGATCTCTATATACCTGATCCCCCCTATTTTTCTTATCCTGGGTTATTTTGTTTTTAGTTTTTTAGGAAATGCATATCTGGGCTGGGAAGGCGAGCTTTTCGGTATACTGGGAGCTTCACTCTCATTCCTCACTTCTATCATGGTGCTGCGGCTGATAGATAATAAAGCTGGATCGAGCAGAGAGTTCGATCCTGAAATAACCGCCGTTGTTAACCCTGAAGACGATGAGGAATGTCTATAAATCGTGGGGGTTGATAAAGATCACAGACAAAAACGAAATACTCAGAAAACTTCCTGCTGTGGATAAAATCCTTGAGTGGAAAGGAATCATTCAGCTGATAGATAAATATAATCGTGCGCTTGTAAAAAAATCGATCAGAGAAGTTCTGGAGGATTTCCGAGAAACACTTCTCACAAAAATCCAGGAAGAAAGCGCGCAGGAGGCTAAGAATTATCTGGATGAGCTGCAGCTCGAGGACAGGATAGTTGCCCTGGTAGAAAATAGGCTTGACGGAAAGTCCCGACCGGCTCTGGCTCCAGCCGTAAATGCCACAGGAGTTATAGTGCATACAAACCTGGGCCGATCTCTGCTTTCGCAGAAAGCCAGGGACATGATCGAAAGAACTGGCTCTCATTACTCCACTCTCGAGATAGACAGAGAAAGCGGTGAAAGAGGTTCTCGTTACAGCAATGTAACCGAGCTCTTATGCCAGCTGACGGGAGCTGAATCAGCCCTGGTCGTCAATAATAATGCTGCAGCAGTTATGCTGGCTCTTGCTACATTTGCTGGAGACGGAGAGGTTGTAATTTCGCGAGGAGAGCTGGTAGAAATAGGCGGATCATTTCGGATTCCCGACGTGATGAAGCAGAGCGGAGCCGAGCTTGTGGAGGTAGGCACAACCAATCGCGTTTATATTGAAGATTACGAAAACGCAATAAATGAAAGGACTTCTCTTCTGCTCAAAGTTCACACCAGCAACTATAAAATTATGGGCTTCACCAGCGACGTGTCAATAGATAAACTCTCAAAACTGGGAGATAAGCACGAGCTGCCCGTACTCGATGATCTCGGCAGCGGGGTCATGTTCGATATGCGGGATCTGGGTCTGGGTTATGAGCCCACACTTAAAGAAAGGGTGGATTCTGGCGGCGATATCATCACCTGCAGCGGCGATAAGATTTTAGGAGGCCCTCAGGCTGGTATAATACTGGGCAGAGAAAATTTGATCGAAAAAATGAAGCAGAATCCTCTCACCCGGGCTATCCGGGTTGATAAATTAACTCTGGCAGGACTTGAGGGAACTTTAAAATCATATTACAGTAAAGAAAAGGCTCTGGCAGAAATTCCCACTCTTAAAATGATCAATCTGGATTCGGATGAACTCAGAGATAGGGCCTATAAGCTTTCCTCCCGTTTGAAAGACATCTTTACCGATTTTCAAAAGAAGATTGAGATAAAGATATCCGAAGGAAAATCGCGGGTGGGGGGCGGTGCCTACCCCCTGACAGAAATCCCCTCCTGGACGGTGGTGATTTCATTTCCCGGTTTTGATGGAGCGGCGGAAAAAGCTGCTCGAAAAATGCGCATGTCCTATCCGCCGGTTTTTTGTCGTATCTCCGATAATAGTCTCATATTCGACGTGAGAACCCTGCTTGAGGGTGATATCGATAAAATTGCCCGGGCTGCCTCCGGATTGGAGGTCGAAAATATTGAGCGAATCTAACGGTCAGGCTGAAAGCGTTAAAAACATCATTATTGGAACCGCAGGTCACATCGACCACGGTAAAACCACTCTTATTTCCGCCCTAACAGGGGAGGATACCGACAGATTAAAAGAGGAAAAAGAGCGGGGAATATCTATAGATCTGGGTTTTACCGACCTGAAGCTATCTGAGAGCATCAGAGCTGGAATAATAGATGCGCCCGGTCATGAGAAATTCGTCAAAAATATGCTGGCTGGAGCCGGGGGAGTGGATCTGGCTCTGCTGGTCATAGCGGCCGACGAAGGGGTGATGCCCCAGACAAGAGAGCACCTTGCTATCCTCGAGCTGCTTTCTGTGGAAAGAGGGGTAATTGCCGTCAGCAAAACAGATACAGTTGATGATGAGTGGCTCGAACTGGTGGTTTCCGATATACGAGACCAGCTCCAGGATAGTTTTTTGGCCGAAGCCCCTCTGGTAAAGGTTTCTGGCGTAGAAAAACAGGGGCTCGATCAGTTGAAGAATAAACTTCTCGAACAGGCGGAAAAAATACCGGCCAAGGATGCGGAAAGCAGCACCTATATGCCGGTCGACAGAGTATTTACCCTGAAGGGTTATGGAACGATAGTTACAGGAACTCTTTTCAGCGGGACTCTCAAAACAGGAGAGAATTTATCGCTCTTTCCGCGGGAAAAGGAGGTTAGAATCAGGAGCCTCCAGGTGCACAATGAACAGAGAGATACCGCTCTACCCGGAGAGAGGGTGGGGGTTAATCTGGCCGGTATCGACCGCGGTGAAGTGGAGAGAGGAGATGTTCTGGCCGAACCCGGCAGTTTGACTTCTACCCGTTTTATCGATTGCCGGCTAAATCTACTGCCATCCGCCCCCTTAATACTCGAGCACGGAACCAGAATAAGATTTCATATTGGAGCCAGAGAGGTAATAGGTCGGGCCTATATGATCGATAAGGAAGAGATTTTCCCGGGAGAATCCGGCCTGGTCCAGTATCGCCTGGAAGAAAAGGTTGTTGCCCGTCATCTGGAGGACTACGTTGTCAGAAGATATTCTCCGGTAACAACAATTGGGGGGGGAGAAGTGATAGAGAGCAATCCTCCTCGCAGAAAGAAACTTGATGAAGAAGCTGCCAGAGAGCTGGAGATCAAAGAGCAGGGAAGTCCGGCAGAGAGACTGACATTACATCTTGAACTGAGTGAAGCACCTCTTTCCCGATCAGAGATAAAAAAGGAATTAGGATTTTCTCAGACCAGGCTGAATGGTCTGCTGGAAAAACTGGAAAAAGAGAAAAGAATAGTGAGACTGGATCGATATCAGGATCCGCGCTGGATGGAGTTTTCTATCTATGAAGAATTGCGAGGGGAAATAGAAAGCAAACTGTCTGATTACCACAGCAGATATCCTCTGCGCCGGGGTGTGAGCAGGGCTGAACTTCGGAGTCAAATTTCATACAGGGCAAACATCAATGAACTCAGAGAGATAACTGAAATCATGGAAAAAGAAGGCCGATTGGATCTTGAAGATGAGTACATCTCACTGGATGGCTTTGAAGTTGAGTTTTTTGACGAAGCAGAAAAATTGAAGGAAAAAATACTGGAAGAATTCGAAAAAGATAAGTTCACTCCCCCGGATCGTCAGGACCTGGGAGAAAAATATGGGCAGGAATACGGGGAGAACCTGCTGAGCGAAGTAATAAATGCTTTAGAAGAAAAGAATGACCTCACAAGAGTTGCCGAAAACATCTATTTTTCCACTGAGGCCGTAAAACTTGCCCAAAAAAGACTCAGAGAATATCTGCAGGAAAACGAAAGCATCGAAGTGGCTGAATTTCGAGATATATTGAACAGCAGCCGCAAATACAGTCTTCCTCTTCTGGAGTATTTCGATCAAAAAGGCTTTACCATAAGAAAAGGAGATAAAAGATATCTTTCCGGGGAAAAAAGCCGGTGAAGAGAGTTATAAACTTTGAAACTTCGATAAACTGGAGATCTTATTATGGCTGAGGTTTTAATTCAACCACTTTATTTTAAATTAAAAAGCTACAGGAAATTCGCAGAAGATAGAGGGTTAAAATTTGAGATAGTCGACTTTGCCATACCCTATAATCTCGACGATGAGAGCCAGTTTTATCAGATATACAAAACTTATCAGCAAAACTGTCCGGATGAATTAATAGCTTCCTTTCATGGAGTCTTCAATGATATGAGGCTTGGGAGTGCGGATCCAAAAATCAGAGAAGTTGTAAAAAACCGCCTGGAGTTCAATTGTAAAACGGCCAGTAAACTGGGGGCCAATAGAATTATATTTCACACCAATTACATCCCCCAGATTAAACACGAAATGTACCGCGAACAGTGGCTGCAAGAAAATGCAAATTTTTTTGAAAGAATGATGAAAAAGTATGGCCTCGAAATTTTGCTCGAAAACGTATTCGACCGCTCTCCCGATCTGCTAAAGCGTCTGATTGGAAGAATAAATTCTCCCGATTTTGGCGTCTGTCTGGATACAGGTCATTTGAATCTTCATTCCCGGTCCCAAATATGGGAATGGATCACGGTCTTAAGGAATAATATCAAGGAAATTCATTACAGTGATAACCGGGGTGAGGTCGATTCTCACAGCGCGATAGGAACCGGCAATATAAACTGGCAGCGGCTGAATTTAGTTTTAAATAGATTCGATCTATCACCCTCGGTTGTTCTGGAGGTAGGGTTTGATGATCTGACTCCGATCAAAAGATCTCTGGCTTACCTTTCATCTGCTGGAATATATCCGCAGGTAAATTGATTCATATTATTCAGGGCAGCCGGTGTATGAGGAGGCAAAAATTTGTTTGAAGAGAAAAGAAGCAGAGAATTTCTCGATATTTTTAAAGAAATAGAACAGCACCTGCAGAGTGAGAGTGAAGTCTCCGGACATCAAAGCTTTCATAACCTGATCGATGAATTCAGGGAAAAACACAGTGTCATAGAATATTATTACGATCAGCTGCGTCATATCAGAAATGTCAGGAATTTGCTTGTACACAACCATGAATTTTATGCCGTACCCAACGAAAAATCACTGGAAGTGCTAAGAAAAATAAAAGATGTGATCAAAAACCCTCCTTCGGTAATACCACTTTTTAAAAAGGAAGTTTTAACAGCATCAGCAGATGGTTTTTTGATCGAAGCTACCAGGAAGATGAGAGAAAATAATTTTTCTCAGGTTCCAGTCATCGACAGCAACGATCATATAATAGATCTTTTAACCAGCAACAGTATAGCCAGATGGCTCGGGTCTTTGAATGACAATGACAGCATCGAAGTATCTGCAGGTAATGTCAGGGTTAAAGATGTACTGGAGTATAGAGAAGGTCACTGCCGATACGAAATTGTCGACAGGAGAACTTCTGTGGTTGAGGTGCTCAATCTTTTCAAAGAAGCCAATAAAAGAGGAGAGAGGCTTGAGGCAATTATAATTACCGATGAGGGAAATAAAGGGGGAGCTCAGGAAGGAATAATAACCGGGTCTGATGTCACCAGCATATATGATAATATCGACGTGAGTCTCTCGACCTAAACCATAGAGTAGATCGATTTTCTTTGCTGATTTTTATATAAAAGGTTCTCCTCCTAAACAGCTGATAGGAAGAAGATCCAGATAAAATTTCAGAATACGACTTTAAGCACTTGTAATGTCTTCACTTCAGTGATATCATTAAGATACAATGCTCACATTGTTGATGAAATAAATCATATAATTTTACTTCGCCATATTTTTTAAAATTAATTTTGTGAATATTTTTAATAAATTATGACGTCATGAGCATAAGGAGAGGGAGGTGGATACAATCAAAGTTTATTATCCAGAAGAATTGAGCGGTGTGCTCGACATTCCCCATTCAGAGATAGTGGATCTTTTGGAATCGGGAGAGCTGGGAGGAAAGAAAGTTTTAAATCATTGGAGAATATCGGAAAGAGACATATGCGAATTTTTGGAAAACAAAAATAAAGAAATAAATTATACTGTAGGCTGGAGAGGCTGACCGGCAAAGCAAAATATAATTTTGGCTGATCGGAGTGAGATGTTCTGATGAAATTCTTTACATCGTCAGGCATATATATTATAATAAAATGCGGTGAAAAGTTATATTGCGGGAATGGCTGAGCCCATGGTGGGCTCCACGGACTTCAAATCCGTTGGCGGGTCGGCTGACCGGCCCGCGGTGGGTTCGATTCCCACACATTCCCGCCATTTATATTTTTCAGCAATAACATATTGTCTTATCTGCTTTTGCTCCAACCCCGGATTTCCGGACATTTCTCAAGCTTTATTAACCTTTTTATAAGGGCTGTACTCGCTGTTATTCAAACAGACGGCACACCTTTCATCGAAATTTTCACATGATTTTTTGAGATGACAATTATAATTTCCCAAAACGATCACCTCCATAAATTTTCTAGATACAATATTAACAGTTTTAGAGATAGAAGTAAGTTACATATTTTACTCTCCGAATAATATTGCCTTTAAAGCTGAATGTTTAGTTTGTATTTTGAAAAATAGATCGGGCTGTCGACACAGCATGTTTTATGTTTTCAGGAGGTGTATCGCTTCCCAGGCTGCAGAAATATATTGTAAGATGGGTTAATTCTTCGGACAGAGCGATATATCTTTTTAGTCTTTGCCGTATCTGCTGGCCATCACCTCTATTTAAAAGCCGGGCTGAGATGCCTAATGTTAGATGCATCTTCTGGTCTTTCACATAATCTTTCAAAAGGGAAAGGTCAATCTGGTTGAGGTCAGGGTCCTGAACGCGCAGGTGCTCACCATGAGGAGATACTTCTCTTTTCAACTCCAGAAAATCCTCCAGGTTTTTAACACTCGCTTCCCCCCACCAGTTTACTATTCCGACACCTGATCCCACTTCTTTTTTGAGCAGTTCAACATAGGGCAGCACAAACTCTTCCAGCATTTCGGTGCTCAGATTGGGAGGAGAAGCCAGGGCATCTGCCCCCAGATATATTTCTGCTCCGGGAAATTTCTCCTTCTGAAGTGAAAGCCAGGGGAGCAAAACTCTCTCTGTCAAAACTTCGAGAAAAACATGAACAGGATCGGGTCTGGAAATCATTGAAGTAAGCAGTTTTTCAAAATCAATCAATCTGGCTGCCAGCGTGAACGGAGCTGTAAACTGAAGATAGGGTATTGAACCGGTTTTTTCTATGAAGATTTCCGTAGCTTCCAGAACATAGGCAAATCTATCCCGGTTTCTTAAATCATCAGGTGAGTATTTAGGTATGATTTCTTTAACCTGCGAAAGATCCTCTATCAGATTTGCCTCGCTCTGCTGGGGGGCCTGATTTTGAAGAAAATGTATTTTTTTGCCCAATGCTTCAGCCTCGACGTTGTATACATCATAGCCCAGCACAGGCAGATCAAATCCATATCTATTCTGTACTGTCAGGATTGCTTCGACCAGTTTTTCAGGATTTTGATAAACCTCATGTCCATCATTATCAGTAATCTCAAGAGCATGTTCATGCATTTGAGCTGTAAGAGTAAAATCCTGCGACCTGTGAATTTTTGACTGCAGTTCTGGCATCTGTGACCCAGCCTTCCTTTTTCTATAATTATATCGACCAAATAATAATAATTATTGTTTGCGTGGCTTAAATATTTATGATAATATGTTTTTAGGATAAAATTGTATTCTACATAAAATACTACAGGAGGTTAGATAAATATGAAGATGATGAAAGGTGTGCTATTGGCCTTAACTCCAGTAACTTTATATGCTTTGTATAGTTACAGAATGTCCGCTTTTATACTCATAGCAGCTTCTATCATAGCGGCAGTGGCTTCAGAAGCAATCTATCAAAAGCTGACCGGTCAGCCGCTTAAGATAAGCAATTACAGTGGAGTGGTTACAGGTCTGCTTTTTGCTTTTACGCTTTCGCCCTCCACCCCGGTTTATGCAGCAGTTATCTCTGTAGCCTTCGGGGTGATTGTCGGCAAAGAAATATTTGGAGGATTTGCTCGAAATCTATTCAATCCGGCTTTATTGGGCAGACTGTTTTTGATTTTTGCTTTTCCCGCAGCCCTGTCCCCCTGGAGATCCAGGGTTGATCTTTCCAGTACTGCCACCCCCCTTACCAATTTCTGGGATACAGGAGAAATGGCAGCCTCCGGAGATGCTTTTTTAGGACTGGTCTCAGGAAGCCTGGGCGAACTTTCCGCCCTTTTAATTCTGGCTGGAGGAGCCTATATCATTTATAAAAAGTATGCTCGCTGGCGAATTCCCGCCTCCATACTGGCAACTGTAGCTGTCTTTGCTCTGGTGATGGGCCATAATCCAATTTTTCATCTCTTTACTGGCAGTGTTATGATAGGATCTTTCTTTTATGCTACCGATCCCATGACCTCTCCCCGTTATCCGAAAGGGCAGATTGTTTTTGGGATTGGCATAGGTTTGATAATCATGAGTATGAGGTTCTGGGGCTGGCTGCCTGAAGGGGTGGCCTTCGGAATACTGGTGATGAATATCTTCGTTCCTTATCTCGATAGTGCTTTCAAGCCTGCTCGCTAAAGATTTAATGTCAGGCTAATATTTCGGGAGGTGTAAAAATTGACAGAAGCTACCCTCTGGAGGGTGATCACCCTTGCTATCGGTATGTTAATAGTCGGATTTGTAACCTATTCGGTTAAAACCAAACAGGATGAAGAAAATGATACATCTGTCAAAAAAGAGGCCAAAAAAACAGCAATAAAAGGTTCGGTTATCTTCTCAGTTCTTTACATGGTGATTGTGCTGGGAGCTGCCGGTTAAAGGTAAATAAAGGGTATTAATGGGGCAACAACAAATCAACCCGCCGGATTCTAAAGCTGCAGTTAATCCGGCGGGTTTTTTGCCTGCAACAGATCATAAAAAGAATTTAATCGGCCGATCAGATGTCTTTATCTCATCTGGCGCAGCCTGGTAATCCTGTCCTCGGTGGGAGGATGGCTGCTGAAAAGTTTGCTTATGCCCTCGCTGGACAGCGGATTTAAAATAAACATATGAGATGTTGCTTCGTTAACCTCCATATTTTCTCCGCCGCTTTTCATGTATCTCTCCATTTTTTCCAGAGCACTGGCCAGCCCATCCGGCCTGCCCGATATCTCGGCAGCCCGAGCATCCGCTTTGTATTCCCTTGTTCTCGAGATGGCCATTTTCACTATTATCGCCGCCAGGGGAGCAAATATCAAAGCGGCAATCTGCAGCAGCGCTCCCGCTCCTTTGTTTCTCCTCCCGAACAGCATCCTGTATCTGCCCAGCCGGGCAATAAAGGCCAGAGCACCAGCCATCACGGCTGCCAGAGTGCTAATCAGCGTATCGCGATTCTTTATATGAGACAGTTCATGCGCAATAACGCCTTCAAGCTCCTCCTTATCAAGCATGTCCATTATACCTTCGGTCAGGGCTATGGCTGCTTTATTGGGGCTGCGGCCGGTAGCAAAAGCATTGGGCTGATTGGAAGGCGTAATATAAACGTCCGGTTTGGGAAGGTCAGCTTTTCTGCTCAGATCCTCAATCATTCTGTGCAAATTCGGCGCCTTTTCTTTGGGAAGAGGCTTAGATTTAGTCATCTTTATAGCAATCCTGTCACTGTACCAGTAGCTGATAAAATTGAGCACAAGAGCAAATATGAAAGCTGTAAACAGTCCGCCTTCTCCAGCTATAGCTCCGCCCAGAATTATGAAAATCACTGTGAGCAGAGTCATCAAGAGAAAAGTTTTAAATCTGTACATTTTTTCATCACCCCTTTATAAAACGATACACTTATCTTCAAAGCGATTTGCCTATCTTAATTTTAACTTATCTTTACCATCAGTGCAAGCAGATATAATCAGCAGCTCATTATAATTGAAATTATATTCTCAATTTAAGTTATTATTAAAAAAATTTAGTTCTTTATTTCTTTTTAGGCAGGAATCTTTTCAACTGTAGATAATTATATAATTGAAGCTGCAGCCCTCCCTACAGAGCTTAAACATAAGGGACAGATAAATTTTTTTTACAGGCAACTAAATAACACACAAAATTAAAGGAGGTTTTTTCATGGAAGTACTGAAAGTAGCAGCAGATTCCAGTCCTAATTCTGTGGCAGGCGCTCTTGCAGGTGTTCTTCGCGAAGAGGGAGCAGCAGAACTGCAGGCTATAGGGGCCGGAGCTATTAATCAAGCGGTTAAGGCGATCGCTATAGCCAGGGGGTTTGTGGCGCCTTCCGGAATGGATTTGATCTGCATTCCAGCTTTTACTGATATCGAAATAGACGGAGAGGAAAGAACTGCCATTAAATTTATAGTCGAGCCCCGATAATTAATGGCGTTGATATTTTGCTGCTAAATCATTTTCAGAAAATCATTTCCCCCTTCCGGAATTAAGCGGGAGGGGGCTTTATATGTTGTCTTTATCTTGTTTAGCCCTGGCTATTCTGCTATAATAAGATACAGCTGTCAAAATCGATCTGAGGAGGATGTTGACGTGGAGGTATTGATGCTGGGAATCGGGGGCGGGACGGCTTCAGGTAAAACAACTCTGGCGAAGATTTTAAAGAATTCTTTTGCGGATGAAGTTTCCATATTGAAGCTGGATTATTATTATCATGATCTGGAATACTTCGACGAACCTGAAGATCAGATAAACTTCGATCATCCCGATGCTTTCGAAATTTCATTACTCAACCAACACCTGGATAAGCTCAGGGATGGTAAAACGGTCAAAAGACCGGTCTATAACTTTAAAACCAATCGTCGCCTTCAGGAAACCTGCCCGGTTCAGCCCTCCCGCATAATTATAGTCGAGGGAATTCTGGCTCTTTATTATCAATCGCTGTGTTCACAGTACGATCTGAGAATCTATGTCGACACTGACAGCGATATCAGGCTGCTGCGCAGAATCAGCAGGGATATCAAGGAAAGGGATAGAACTCTGCAGTCGGTCAAAAAACAGTATATTTCCACCGTCAAGCCCATGCACGAGCAGTTTGTAGAGCCCAGCAAATCAAAAGCTGATATAATAATTCCCCACGGCGGTTTGAATGATATCGCCAACGATCTGCTGATAGAAAAGATCAGAGGTCACCTGGAAAAGGTGAGCGGGAAATAGCAAAGGATTTTTCAAAAGCTTTGTTTATCCATTTTAAGGAAATTAAAAGGATTTTTGTAATCGCCCCCGAAGTATATATCATCTCAATAAAATGAGGTGAATATAAATGGTTATCAGGGGCGAGAAATTTTGGGCGTTAATCGTGGTCATTGCTGTAGCTGCTTTTTGGTTCGGGCGGGCTGGCATTTTTCCGGGCGGAGAGACTGATTCTGAAGTATCCGGGCCGCCGGCACAGACAGGTCAGGTCGGTTCAGCAGAGGAAGGAGAAAACAGGAACAATGTGAAAATTACAGTGCATGTAGCCGGCGAGGTCAATCAACCCGGGGTTTATCATCTCAAAGAAGGATCACGCATTGTCGATGGAATCATCGCTGCCGGAGGTGAGGGGGATAATGCAAATCTCGATGTGATAAATCTGGCCCGCAGGCTGGAAGACGGTGAAATGATCAACATTCCTGGAGGGAGTCAGGACACAGCAGGAAGCGCCGAAAAGTTTTTGAGCGAAGCAGATTCCGGGAGTTTAGAAAAGAAATCTGGCCAGCAGCCCGCCGGTTATTCTTCGTCTCCAATTGATTTGAATCAGGCCGACGCCTCCCTTTTAGAATCTCTTTCCGGGATAGGTGAGGTCAGGGCTGAGGAGATCGTTGCCTACCGCCGGGAAAATGGAGAATTTAATTCCGTCGAGGAATTGAGCAGAGTGCCGGGAATTGGAGAGGTGACTGTTGAAAATCTGCGCGATCATGTGACGGTCAAATGAAAGGTCTTTATTCCTCTTATCCCTTTTTGTTTGGATTTATCTATCTCATAATATTAATTGAGTTAGCCAGGCTTCTGGAAACTTCAGCGGTATTTTTTTTGAGCCCTGTGATTTTGGCAGCAGCCCTGATCTCAAAGCAGAAAAGCTCATCAAATTTTTTGTGCGGCTTATACTGCGATGATCCAGGGGATGATTCATATTCTGATAAAACAGATATTTTGCTGAAAAAGTTCACAGGTCTTTCCGCCTGGCTGATTTTAATAATGCTTATTATCACGGCGGTTATGTTAGTTCGCTGGGATTTCATCCAGCGCCATAATACCGGTTATTTTCTGGCCGGGCTTTCCGACAGGACGATTGTGGCTGAAGTTATAGATTTTGATCGACACGGTTATATTCTTCGGGCCAGAAAATTCTATCACAAAAGTTTTTATCCGGATCTTTTTTCTGTCCTGATAAGTTTGAATACCAAAAGCGAACTCGACAAAGGCACGGTTTTAGAAGTTCCCGCCGGCAGTATAAACCCGCGGGAATATGACCCGGAAGAAGTCTCCGCCTCTGCCAGGAACATCACCGCAGGAAATTATTATACTGTCAGCGATTTCAATGTTTTAGAGGGTAAAAAGCCTGATTCCAGCAGATTTACTTTCAGCCTGAATAATTTGAGAAGTTTGTTGTCCGGATATCTGGACAAACATTTTCAAGAGGAAGAGTCCAATCTCCTAAAAGCTTTGCTGCTGGGAATGAGAGATAATACCGGAGAGATGGCAGTTTTGATGCGCCGGGCGGGTGTGGGACATCTGCTGGCTCTTTCCGGCCTGCATATAGGATATATAACTATTTTCAGCCTGGGATTTTTACGGGGACTGGGCGGTATTACCGGCATCGATAAAGTAAAATATCTCTCCCTGCCTTTTATTCTGGGATATGTTTTTCTGGCTGGAGCCAGCCCCTCCCTTTTGCGGGCAGGCATCATGAGCTCGGTCTGGATAATCCTGTTTTCTGTGGAACAAAAAACAGCTTCACTGAACGTGCTGGGGTTGACGGGAATATTGGTGCTGCTATTAAACCCCTATTATCTTTATTTGATCAGCTTTCAGCTTTCATTTCTGGTCGTTACCTCTCTGCTTATTTTTCTGCCGCGGTTGAGAGATTTGAGCCCGGTAAAATTTACGCCTTTTTTGCTGAGCCTAACTGCTCAACTGGGTTCTCAACCACTGCTTTTAAGAATTTCAGGGGTATTCAATTTAAATGGTCTGGCTGCCAATCTAATTCTGGTCCCGCTTCTCGGACCCATATTGCTCATAAATCTAATATTTCTGCTGGCTGCTCCTTTCAACTTTCGGGCAGCTTCTTTACTGGCCCGTTTGAGCAGTTTTATGCTCGCTCCTTTTTTCTATCTGACCGAAATAATGTCACGGCTGCCTCTATATCTCGAGAGCGAATTTCTGCGGGAGGCTGAAAGCTTTTCTTCTTTGCCGGAAACATTCATGTTTTCTCCGCTGCTGTCATTTTACATTCTTCTTTTCATTCTGCCTCATTATCTGGAAAAAATCCTGGTGGGAAGGAAACTCTGTTCGGGAAAAATGATAAACTTTAGAAGCATAAGTCTGGAAGTTTTCTTGCTATTTAATTTTTTGCATATCGCTGCTTTTCTTTTCAGGCAGCTGGGGAAACTATAACTTTCATCGAGGGGAAAATAAATTCATGGGTGAAAAAAAACTGCTGAATAGGAATTATAAAGATTTGATGCAGCCTCACTTAATAACCGGAGAGGAAAGATATCTGATAAAACAGCTTTTAGGTAAGATTGAAAATAAATTTATGGACTCCGGAGAAAAATATGATAAAATAAAGCTTGAGGATGGAGAGGACAATTTCTTAAGAGAGCTCAACCAGTCAGTTTACAATATTGGTATGCTCTCAGATTACAAATTCATCATTGTGGAATGCAATGATCTTTTCTCCCGGAGCACAGGATTTGATGAAAGAGTCATAGAAATAATAAACGACACGCCTGAAAATGCTGCAATATTTTTCTATGCTGTGGGCGGGGTGGATGGAAGGCTGAAGACCGTAAATGCCATAAAAAAAGCGGGAGAATTTGTTGAACTTAACACGCCACGCTCGGGTGAATTGAAAAGATGGATCAATAAGAAATTTCAAGCCCTCGATAAAAAGCCTGATAGAGAACTGGTGGAAAAATTGAATTTCCTCTTTGGAGAAGATCTCGAGGCGCTCAATAAAGAGATTGAAAAGCTTGCAACTTTCAAGTTTGCCGATGAGAATTTATACTTTGAAGAATGTAAAGATGTTCTGAGCCAGGAAGGTATAACCGGTGAAAAAATTATTTTCGAACTGGTCGATTGCTGGGCCCGGGGAGATAAGCCCGAGGCGGTAAGGCTTTATCGGGAGATCATTAAAAACGGACGCAGTCCTTTATACGTGCTATCTATGCTGAAAAGGCAGCTGAGATTGCTTTTATCTGTCAAGGAAGCCAGAAAAGCGCACGGGGATAATCATCGCCAGATAGCCGGACATCTGCAGGAGCATCCCTATGCGATTAAGAAATGCCTCAAACAGGAGAAAAAATTCGAGCGTGAAGAATTGCTGGCTGCATTAAAAAAGCTTCTGCGGGCAAATCGACGCATTGTCAGGGGGAAGTATGTGGACAAAAAAGATCCGGTTGAAGATTTTCTGCTGCAGATTTAACATTTGCGTTCTGTAAAAATAAAAAACTTACCTCCTTTCAGATGCCGTATACTGGCAGGGAGGTAAGCATATTGGGTCAGGCATAAAATTGTCGGGCATATAAATTTTTTACGGACTATCCTTTTCTGAATTACTCTGTTTCAGGAGAGAACTTTTCGTTATAATTTCTGTGAAGTTTGGACTTGCGCCGGGCGGCTCTTTTCTTGGGTATTATATCCTTTCCGGCAACTTTATCCAGAACTTTAAAAGCTCTGGAAAGAGCTTCTTTTGCTTCCTCCTGATCACCTTTTGAGAGTTTGATTTCAAAATCCTTTATGGCATCCTTGAGCTTTTGCCGCCATTTACGATTATATCTGGTATTTCTTTCTTCCACTCTAATTCTTTTTTCAGTATTGGTTTTCAAAGTTGGCATATTTTTGCACCTCCCATTTAATGATGTATGTTTATCTGAATTCAGGAACAGCAGATATATTATCAGAGGAAAACCCACACAGATTTAATTCTACCAGATAGGCCGTCTTAATGCAAATATTGCCGGCCCCCAATCAAAGGAGGATTTCTTAGTTGTTTAATAAAGATACCGAAAAGAAGAGGAATTTTTGCATAATAGCTCATATTGATCACGGCAAGTCGACCCTGGCCGATCGTTTTTTGGAAAGAACAAATATGGTTGAAGAAAGAGAGATGAAAGATCAATTTCTTGACAGCATGGATCTGGAGCGCGAAAAAGGGATAACAATAAAAGCTCAGACGATCACCCTTCCCTACCGGGGTCATAATCTCAATCTCATAGATACTCCCGGTCACGTGGACTTCACCTACGAAGTATCGAGAAGTCTGGCAGCCTGCGAAGGAGCACTGCTGGTAGTCGATGCCGTGCAGGGAGTGGAAGCTCAGACCCTGGCCAACGTTTATCTGGCCCGGGAAAATGATTTGAAAATAATCCCGGTTATAAACAAGATGGATCTACCCCAGGCGGATGCTCAGTCTGTCAAAGAACAGCTGATAGAACTCGAGATAGAGCCGGACGATGCCATCCTGGCCAGCGCAAAGGAGGGCAGGGGGATAGATGAGATACTGGACGCGATAATCGAGGAAATTCCGGCCCCTCAGGGCGGGATAGATAATCCCACTCAGGCTTTAGTTTTCGATTCAGCCTATGATTCCTACAGGGGAGTTATTCCTCACCTGAGAGTTTTCGAGGGCGATATAAGTGCTGGAGATGAAATTAAATTAATGGCCAGCGGAAAAAATTATGAGGTGGAAGAGGTCGGCATCTTCACCCCCCGAATGAAAGAGACGGATTATTTAAAGCCCGGTGATGTAGGTTATTTGATCGCTAACATCAAAAATATTAGAAACTGTCGGGTGGGTGAAACTATCACTGAGGCCCAAAATAGTGCCGAATCACCCCTTCCGGGATACAGAGAGATAAAACCGATGGTATTTTCGGGCTTATATCCCTCCGACAATGATGATTACAGCCTGCTGGAGCAGGCGCTGGAAAAGCTGCAGCTTAACGATGCAGCCCTCAGATATGAGTCAGAAAGTTCATCAGCACTCGGTTATGGATTCCGGTGTGGATTTTTGGGGCTTCTGCACATGGAAGTTGTACAGGAACGACTCGAGCGTGAATATGATATCGATCTTATCACCACCGCTCCCAGCGTTATTTATAAGGTGGTTAAAACTGATGGCGAAACGGCTAAGATAGAAAACCCCTCTCACTTTCCGCCGAAAAATGAGATAGAATGGGTGGAAGAGCCCTATGTGAGAGCGGAGTTAGGAGTTCCTGAAGAGCATATAGGTGCAGTTATGGAGCTCTGCGAAAACAACAGAGGAGAGTTCGAGGAGATGAATTTTTTGGACAGACAGAGGGTTATTTTAAATTATGAAATCCCCATGAGCGAAATAATCACAGATTTTTTCGACAGATTAAAATCCTGCAGCCAGGGGTATGCCACACTGGATTATGAACAGATAGGCTACAGAGAATCAGATCTGGTCAAACTCGACATTCTGGTCAATAAAGAACAGGTGGATGCTCTTTCCCTGGTCGTGCCGCGCGATGTAGCTGAAAAGCGGGGGAGAGCTATTCTCAAAAAATTAAAAGATGAGATACCCAGACAGTTATTCGAAATTCCCCTGCAGGCCAGCATCGGCAGCAATATAGTTGCCAGAGAGGATATTCCTGCCCATAAAAAAGATGTCACGGAAGGCCTTTACGGTGGCGATTTCACCAGAAAGAGAAAACAGCTGGAAAAACAAAAAGAGGGAAAGAAACGAATGAAAAAGGTTGGAAGTGTAAATATACCTCAAAAAGCTTTCATGGCGGTTCTGGAGAAGGATGAACGTAATTAGGCCATAATTAGCACTTCGTTGATAAATTCAGCAGCATTAAAATAAGGATCTTCTTGTCTTCAGTTAGTTAATAGGTGTGTCAAAAACCTCATTTAGTTGTACTGGAAGATATAAAGCTTCGTTCACAATGAAATTTTTCCCCGATCTTAT
>NZ_FNGO01000031.1 GCF_900103135.1 Halarsenatibacter silvermanii
CAGCTTCTGTTATACCACCGCTTATTAAAACTGCGGAGATAACCAAAAGACTTATGAACAGCGCTTTTTTGCCTGCGAACATATTAACACTCCTAATTGATTTGATAATGGAAGTTGCTAACAGATAAAACCAGGATTTAACTGTATTTTATCTGCAAAATAACCGCTCTTTAATCGAAAGACAGCCCGAATTATCACCATCATGTTCAGATTGAGACCAGAATTTTAAGTAAAGGACCGGCCCTGCTAAGAAAAAATCAGTCGATTAACCCGCCAGCAAAAATAAGTCCGGGATTAATTATGTTTATCCACCTCCAATCGTCTGCAGTATGGTTGTTATATTTAATTTTAATATGCTAAACAATAAAATAAACCACTTAATTCATTAAAATACAAGTATACTTACACTTATCTATGTTAAAATAACATTTTAATACACTAATATTGTCAGAACGACAAAGTTTCAGGAGAACAAACAATTATGAACCTTCCTGTCTTCAGCTGATAAATAGGTGTGACAAAAAAAGCTCATTTAGTTATACTGGAAGATAAAAAGAAAAACCACAATTATAATTCATTTTCATCTGGAAATAGTTCCATTCCCGCTTTCAGTCTTTTGTTCAATTTTTTCAGCTCACCAGCAATTTCTTTTTTTAGAGGAATTCCCTGCTCAATTCTTTTTTTCTTTTCTTCGGCTTCGATCTCACCGGGTAGTTTTACCTCCTCAAACCCTGCAGCCGGAGGAATACTTTTAATCTCATCGACCAGGCTATTTATTCTCTCATAATATTCTGCAGATGAAATAAAACTTTCGATATCAAAAGCTCCAAAAAAGTGACCAAAATTCTGAGGTTCCTCAAAATTTTTGAACATCGAACGCAGATGCTCCCCCCATTTTGCTCCGGTTAAAACCCCGGTAAAAATGGAGACCATCAAAGCGAGAGCAGAACCTTTAGGGCCTCCTGCGGGCAAAAGCCCCCCTTTTTTGGCTTCGCGGGGATCTGTAGTCGGGGTTCCATTTTGATCAATGGCCCAGTCTTCGGGAATTTGCTGATTATTTTTTTCAGCCATAATTATTTTCCCCATTGCAACCCTGCTGGTAGCCATATCGATGATTATGTCAAAGTTTTTTCCCGTAGGAAAACCGACAGATATAGGATTGGTGCCAAAGTATGGCTCCCCACCTCCAAAAGGAACCAGACAGGAAGGAGCATTGGAAAAAACAATTCCTATTTGATCTTCTTTAATAATCCGCCGGGAAAAGAAGCCGGCAATTCCGAAATGATTACTCATTTTCACGCCTACAAATCCCGCTCCTTCTTCCCGGGCGAGTCCGATAACTTTCTCTGTAGCTTTGTGACCTACAATCTGGCCCTGCCCGTTTTTACCGTCTATCATTCCTGTTGCCGGCGAGCGTTTTTCAAATTCAATCTCGGGATTGGGATTCACCATATTCTCTTTTAATCTGCGGCAGTATATAGGTAATCTCATCACACCATGGGTGTCTATGCCCATCAAGTTGGCTTCTATCAAGGAAGATGCAGCTATTTCTGCTCCATTTTCTTCCAGTCCAGCAGCTTTTAACATCTCCTGGCTGAACTCTGCCAGCCGAGAGTGATTTACTTTAATAATGGAGTCATCATTCATTTTTTCCCCTCGCTTAAAATGAAATTTTTAAAAAAATAAGCAGCCAGCAGTGACTCTAATGAAATATGCCGTATATTATATTTTGGGCGGCTTTGTCGATATGTATTTTCAGTTTTTTTATTGTTTCTGCAAAACTCTCATTCTGTATGAGTTCGATTAATTGCAGATGTTGATAGATGGAGTCTTCTATATCGCTGTGAGCCCTTGCAGATAAATACTGGTATCTGCTGATCTGAGCATAAATATTGTTCATGAAATTTTTAATATAATCATTTTCGCTTTCCTCTATGATCGCCATATGAAATTTCCGATCGCTGGCAGCCATAACTTCATAATCCAATTCTTCACCTCTTTTTAATTTTATGAGATATTCCTCCAGCTGATTTTTTAGCTCATCAAATCTTTTTTTATCCAATGAATCCCTGGCTAAATCCAGAGCTTTGCACTCCAGCGCTTCTCTGGTAGCATAAAGCTGTTTTACATCGCTGAGACTTATATCGCTCACATAAATTCCCTGGCTCTTCTCCGCTGTAAGCAAATTTTCTTCCTGCAAAAGTTTTATGGCCTCTCTGATCGGGGTTCTGCTCATTTCCAGAGCCTCAGCCAGCATATTTTCACTCAGATAACTGCCGGGTTCAAGCTCACAGGTAATAATTGAATTTTTAATAATCCTGTATGCTTTGTCAGAGAGGTTCTGGCCCTGCTGTCTTTGGGACTGCATTTTGGAAATTCTTTCGATCAAATGCATATGGGCATCCTCTAAACGCTTCTTCCTATCTGGAGATTTTCCCATTCTTTTTCAGCCTCCCCTGTTAAATACAACCTGTATACAGCTGTATATTTTATAATTATTTAAAGTTGATTAAAATCCTTCTTTCAGGGGCAAAACTCCATCATGATTGACGTTTTTCCCGGCTAATATTCGAGCTGGACTTTTCAGATCATCGATCGTGATATGTTAAGATTGCAGATTCTGAGAAGAAGTTTTACTTGCACCCGGGGGCCCGGCATGTTAAAATTATATTCGTAAATAAAATACGGATCTTCTTGTTATCAGTTGATGAATATCGTATAAGACCACTATCATGACAATAGTGGCTGGAAGATATAAAGCAAAGTGATACTCGAAATTTTTCGCAACTCAGGTTAAGTCCCTGGCCAAAAAATAGTGTCCCCGGCTCAGGATGTGCCGGGCTGAGCGGGAGCTCAGGGATGAGCTCTCGCGAAGAGAGCGCAATTTTTGGCCGAGAACTAAACGTAAGCCGGGAAAAAATTTCATTGTGAACGCAGCTTTATATCTTCCAGTACAACTAAATGAGGTTTTACACACCTATTAATCGAAGACAAGAAGATCCTAAAATACAGCCTTATATAATTGCGAGAATAAGGCTCGCAAGTCTCTACCAGGCAGCCGTAAACTGCCTGACTATGGGAGAAGGCATCTAGGTAGCCGCCGGGACAGCTTTGAGATCTCATCTTCTGCTGTTTTTGGATCTGGAGTTATCGTCTCTTTTGTCTGTTCCGGCAGGTCCGAGCGATGTTAAAAACACCGAAGGGACAAAAACCCAGGCGGGTAGGTTCTGCTCAGAGTCAGAGAGCCTATTCGCCCGGGTTTTTTATTTTGGCCCACCTTCTATTGCCCGTCTCTTCTCCTCTCCCGGATCAAAGAAAAAGTTCTCATAATTCAAATCTTATCTGGAGGTAGATAAAAAATGATACAGGATCTGCTGGCCGCCTTAGGGGTGGTTGTCAACGGACTTCCCCAGGGGCTTTTAGCGATGTCCTTCGGTTTTGCCGCAGTCCCCAGCGCCATAGCCTTTATTATCGGAGCTGTCGGCGTCGGGGCGCTGGGCCTGGTCGCTCCAATTTCCTTTCAGGCCGAGACGATAACACTCGCCGGAAAACTGGGAGATAGTTATCGCGAGAAGCTCTCCATGGTATTTATGTCCGGCGCTATCATGGGAATCATCGGGGTTTTTGGCCTGCTGGAGACGGTGATTGATTTCGTGGGAACGGTCATAACCAGCGGCATGATGGCGGGAGTGGGGATCATGCTGAGCCTGGTAGCTGTCAATATGACCCGGGAAAACCGGCCGGTGGGCCTGAGTTCGATCGCGACCGGCCTTTTAGTCTATGTATTCACCCAGGATCTCGTCTATACCATCGTGTTATCGGTGGCCGCGGGAAGCGTCGTCGGTTATCTCATCGAGGGAGAGCGCCCCGGCGATTTTGCCACCGAAGAGCTGCTCAAAATCCGCCGGCCTGTGCTGAATCTGCCCGTGCTGCGCGGAGCGCTGGCTTTGGTGTGTCTCACCATAGGAGCCAATATAGCTTTTGGGGAGATAACTGCCTCGCTGGCAGGTCGACCTATCAATATCGATCACCTGACCGTTGTCAGCGGGCTGGGCAATATGGGCTCTTCTCTCTTCGGCGGAGCCCCGGTGGAATCGATCATCTCCGCAACCGGCGCGGCTCCCCGGCCGGTGCTGTCAGCAGTCATGATGATGAGCATCATGGCCGTCATTCTGCTCGCCGGGTTTCTGCCCCGGCTGGGCAAATACGTGCCCGCTCAGGCTATATCGGGGTTTCTGCTGGTGCTGGGAGCTATAGTCACCGTACCCGATAATCTGGAAGCAGCAGCGGCCGATCCGCTGGTGGGCGGAGTAACGGTAACCATGACCGCCATAACCGATCCCTTTATCGGTCTGGTTTCCGGGCTCGTCGTCAAAATGCTCTCCACCGCGGTAGGATTGTAGGTGAACTGTCATGGATAAATACGAACTGGATATATGCGGGCTCAAAAGAGAGCTGCCGATCATTCAGATCGAAGAAGATCTGGCCATAGCCAGCTTCGTCATCCTGGGTGATACCGAACTGCTCATCCGGGCCGCTCCCGAACTGGCTTCCCGGCTGCCGGAATTTGATCTGCTGATCTCGGCCGAAGCCAAGGGTATTCCACTCATTCACGAAGTCGCCCGCTTTTTCGATATGAACTATATAGTTGCCCGCAAAAGCGTCAAATCCTACATGAGAGATCCGCTTATAGTCGAGGTCGATTCGGTCACCACACGGGAAAAACAGGTGCTCTGTCTCGACCGCTGCAATGCCGATAAAATTGCCGGGAAAAAGGTGGCGATAATAGATGATGTGGTCAGCACCGGAGCCTCTATGGAGGCTGTGGCAACTCTGGTCGAGCAGGCCGGAGGAGAGGTAGCCGCCAGGGCCGCCCTGCTGGCTGAGGGTCAGGCCCGGGGGCGGGAGGATATAATCTATCTCGAAATACTTCCGCTCTTCGATGGAGAGGGCCGGCCGCTGGAATAAAGAGACTAAAATTCCATCATATGATTTGTTTGAAATATCTCGCTGTGTTATACTAAATACTGGAAATGGTTTAGTTTAAAACAGATCCCTCGGTCATCTGTTTCCAGCAGATGGCCCTTTATATTTCTTGCAGATATAAAGCAAAGTGATACTCTAAATTTCACACCTATTTACCAGCTGAATACAGGAAGATCCTATTTTAATAACTTCAGGAGGTGAGCGGATGAAGCATATTAAACTCATGCGGGTCGAGATGAAGGCGGGCCAAAATCACGACGGAATAAAAAGCCTTGAAAAAACGGATGAAGGAAAATTAAAGCTCAATCAGTCAGGAGGGATCACCGAGGTATTTCCCGGCAGGATAGAAAAGATAGAGCTGCACGAAGCCAGGGTTTAAAAGAGGTTTTTCTCCATATCGGTCGATTTGATATAATTTTAGCCGTATTCATCAAAGGAAAACAGAACGGAGGAGATCAAAATGGGCCAGAAAAATTTAAAAGAAAAGCTTCTGGAGGGAGAAAAATGCCCGGGTATCTTTCAGGTGCTGGACCATCCCGGCGTATCAAGGATTATAGCTGCCGCTGACTTCGACTGGGTGGTTTTGGATGGCGAACACGGTCATTTTACCAGCTCCAGTCTGAGAAACTGCCTGGAAGTTCTGCAGGGACGAGATATTTCGCCTCTCATCAGAGCGCCCGATAATGATACAGCCATCATAAAGCAGATTCTGGATATAGGGCCGGAAGGAATATTGATCCCGCTGGTATCCGACCGCGAAGAATGCGAGTCGGCCGTTTCAGCCAGCAAGTATCCTCCCCGGGGCATCAGAGGTATAGGTCCCGGTCGGGCCACCAATTATGGAGATAATATGAAGGAATATCTGGAAAGCGCAAACGATGATATTTTGACAGCCGTTCAGGCCGAAACTGTCGGAGCTGTGAATAATATAGAGGAGATTGCAGAGGTGGAGGGCCTGGATATGATCTTCATAGGGCCTTTCGATCTCTCCGGCTCTATGGGTATACCGGGGCAGACCGACCATCAGCGGGTGCAGAAGGCGGTGGATAAGATCATAAAAGTCTGCCGCCGCCAGGATGTCGCTCTCGGAATGTGGTGTGAAGATGAAGAACACGCCGACAGGATGTACGAGAAGGGAGTGCAGTTTCTCGTCTGCAGCACGGAGTCGATGATCTTTTCTCAGGGGCTTGATGAGAGCCGGGAAAAATTTTCCGATTTTTAGCCGGGAAAGCCCCGCTGAAGACAAAGAAGAACCAAAAGCGAAAAGGCCGGACGCCAGCGGAGATAACTCTGTCCCGCTGTCGTCCGGCTTTTTTATCATCGATCAATTTTTTTGTACCCGATTTTTTCTCGGCCAGTTTTATCCTCCCGGCACGCCTCTGAAGGTGTAATCGGTGTGCAGCAGCTTATGGGCCCGGGAGCTGCCCGGTTCATCCAGAAATTCCTGATAGAGTTTCTGGATTCTGGGGTTTTCATGGGAACGGCGCAGCTCCTTGTTCTCATCTATATCATAAAGCGAGTTTATTCTCCGTTCCCTCACCTCTTCCCAGGTCATATCGGTATTGATCGGCTGGCCCCCGCCGCTGATACAGCCGCCCGGACAGGCCATCATCTCGACAAAATGAAATTCCTCTCCCGCTTCTATCTTCTCCATCATCTTTTGAGCATTGCTGAGGCCGTGGGCCACGCCCACCTTCAGGGTAATATCGTCGGTGACAGGTACCTCGGCCGTCTTCAATCCCTGCAGACCTCTGACCGGAGTGACATCGATCTCCTCGAGCTCCTCGCCGGTTATGAGATTATAGGCAGTTCTGACGGCCGCTTCCATAACGCCGCCGCTGGCTCCGAAAATATCGCCGGCTCCTGAGGAGACGCCCAGCATCTCATCATAATCCTCCGGTTCCAGCTGGCAGGCATCGATACCGACCGATTTCAGCATGCGGGCCGCCTCGCGGGTGGTCAGCACATAATCAACATCATCGCCCATCTCCGGCCGGTTGGCCTCAAACTTTTTGGCGGTGCAGGGCATTATGGAGACCACCACGAGCTCATCCTCAGCCAGCCCCATTTTATCGGCATAATAACTTTTGGCCACCGCCCCGAACATCTGCTGCGGCGATTTGGCCGTGGAGAGATTTTCGAGATATTCGGGATAAAAATGCTCGATGAATTTGATCCAGCCGGGGCTGCAGGATGTCAAAACCGGCAGATGATCATCGTTTAATACCCTCTCGACCACTTCGGTACCTTCCTCCATTATGGTTAGATCAGCAGTGAAATTGGTGTCGAATACCCGGTCAAACCCGAGTTTTCTCAAAGCGGCCACCATCTGACCGGTGGCGATGGTACCCGGTTCTTTTCCGAAGGGTTCAGCTATCGCCACACGTACCGAGGGAGCAGTCTGCACGATAACATGCTTATCATCATCGTAAATGGCATCCCAGACGCCGTCCTGATGATAGACCTCATGCAGAGCGCCGGTCGGACAGGAGACAACGCACTGACCGCAGTTGGTGCATTCCACATTGCCCATGCCTTTATCCCGGAAGGTGGTTACCTTTGTCTCGGGGCCGCGGTTGGCTTTGGCAAAGACGCCGACCCCCTGAACTTCCTCGCATTTTCTGATACAACGGGTGCAGTTGATGCATTTTTGCGGCTCCCTCACTATGGAAAAGCTGGAACGGTCGAGTTCTTCCTCGCCATTCCCGCTCGGCTCGAGGCGCACGCGGCTGACGCCGATATCCTGAGCTAAATCTTCGAGCTCACAGCTGCTCTGACGGCTGCAGATCAGACAGTTGAGCTCACAGCTGATATTGTGCGAGGCTATGATCATCTCGAATAAATTCTCTCTTACCTCTCTCACGCGGGGAGAATGGGTTTTGATCTCCATTCCCTCCCGGGCTCTGGTGTTGCAGGCCGGCCGCAGCTGGTCCTGGCCCTCGACTTCCACCACGCAGAGCCGGCAGCCCCCGTAAACTTCGAGATCATCGGCAAAACAGAGGGTGGGTATATTCACATTGATCTGGCTGGCCGCTTCTAAAATTGTGGTGCCCGGCTCGACGGTTACCTGCTTGTTATCGATGGTCAGTTCAATCATGATAAACAGCCTCCTCGGTTAGCTCCTGCTTGAATTCGGAAATGATCGAGCCTGTGGGAAGCCGAGCGGTCTGCCCCAGGCCACAGCGGGCGGCAGCCGCCATAGTGCTGCCCAGATCTTCTATTATCTCCAGCTTTTCTTCGGGGAAATCTTCGCTGCCGTTATCCGAATTGGAGACGATCTCATAAATCTGATGATTACCCTCCCGGCAGGGAAAACAGGTGCCGCAGGATTCGTCCATATAAAATCTGGCTATCCGGGTGAGAATATCTTTGAGATTTTGTTCCGAGCCGACCACCATAACTCCGCCCGAACCCAGGCTGGAACCGGCTTCATCCAGGCCTTCATAGGAATATTCGCACTGCAGCCTTTCCGGGGGCAGAACCCTGGTGGAAAGCCCGCCGGGAATTACAAATTTTATATCCTGGCTCTTTTTGAGCCCGCCGCCCAGATCGTCGATAATCTCCTGCAGAGTCGAGCTGCCGAATTCTACCTCATATACGCCGGAGAAATTGACATCGCCGCTGAGACAGACGAGTTTCGTCCCTTTGCTCTCTGCGGTGCCCAGGGCGGCAAATTTTTCGCTCCCCTGATTTAGGATCTCGGCAGCACAGGCCAGAGATTCGACATTGTTGACCAGCGTGGGACAGCCGCAGAGTCCTTTGCTGATGGGATAGGGCGGCTTGGTGCGCGATCCTCCTCTCATGCCCTCCAGCGAATTCAAAAGCGAGGTCTCATCGCCGCAGACATAACAGCCGGCGCCCCGAACTAATTTTATATCGAAGCTAAAGTCAGAACCCAATATATTCTCTCCCAAAACCCCTGATTCGCGAGCTTCTTCCAGCGTCTCCTGCAGAATATTTATCGAGTTGAAATATTCTCCTCTGATATAAATATAGCCAAAATCTGCATCTATCGTGTAGGCGGCGATCAGCATGCCCTCCAGAACTTTCAAAATCCTCTCATCCAGCAGATATCTGTCCTTAAAAGTGCCCGGTTCCCCCTCATCGGCATTGCAGATCACATACTTGAATTCTCCCTCTTCCTGATAGGCCAGCTCCCACTTTTTTCCGGTGGGAAAGCCGGCTCCTCCTCGGCCTAAAAGTCCGGCCTGGCTGATCTCTTCAATAATCGCCTCCGAACCTATATCCATGGCCCGCTGCAGGCCCGGAAAATCGTATTCCTCGAGATCCCGCAGCCGGGGCCCTTTGAGAAATTTTTGCTCCTGAACCATCAGCTTACCCTCCTTATTGACATTCTGATAGGATATCCAGCGCCCGGCCCGGGCTCATCTCCGTGTACATTTTGTCGTTTACCATCATCACCGGCCCTTCTCCGCAGTGTCCCAGACATTCGACGACTTCCAGGGTGAACAATTTATCCTCAGAGGTCTCGCCGCACTCCAGACCGAGATAATCCTGGACCGCTGTCAGCACCTCGCTGGAATCATTCAGATAGCATGATACGCTGTCGCAGAGCCTGATAATATATTTGCCGGTCGGTTCGGTGTAAAACATCGAGTAAAATTCCAGCGCCCCGTAGATCTTGGCCCGGGGTTCGGAAAATTTCTCCGCCAGATTGGTAATCTCTCTCTCAGGAATATAGCCGTAGGTGTCCTGAATGTCATGAGCCATCTCCAGCAGAATATCGTTGTCCCTCTGCAGCAATTTTTCCCGCCTCCTTTCTCCAGAGCTAGGTGTGTTAAAAACCTCATTTAGTTGTACTGGAAGATATAAAGCTGCGTTCACAATGAAATTTTTCCATATTTATAATTAAAAAGATAATGACATCTTTTATGTTAGATAAATATTCAGAAAATGTAAATGCTGTCTGTTTTTTTCATACATGTATACAAGTATTTTTAAAAGTGAATGATATCATAAGGTTTGCCTGGCCCTTTTTTATATGCTAAACTGAAAAAGGGAGTATTTTTGTAAAATTTTGAAGGGGGAATAAGCTAGTTATGAAATTATCGGAGAGGGCGCAGACGATTGAGGCATCGATGACGCTGGCCATAAGCGCCCGGGCCAAAGAATTACAGGCCGATGGTCACGATGTGATCGGATTTGGAGCGGGCGAGCCCGATTTTGACACTCCCGAACATATAGGAGAGGCCGGTAAAGAAGCCATCGATAAAGGACTTACCACCTACACACCTGCCGCCGGCACCAAAGGTTTGAAAAAAGCGGTGCAAAGAAAATTCAAAAAGGACAGCGGGCTGCATTACGATCTGGACCAGATTATAATATCCAACGGAGCCAAACACTGTCTTTTCAACACCTTTCAGGCTATTTTAAATGAAGGAGACGAGGTCATCATCCCTCTTCCCTACTGGGTTTCCTATCCGGAGATGGTAAAGATGGGCGGAGGAGATCCGACCTATGTAAAAGCCCGGGAGGAGAATGGATTTAAAGTCGACATCGGGGATCTGCGCGGAGCAGTAAACGAGGATACGAAGGCTTTAATTCTCAACAGCCCCAATAATCCGACCGGCTGTGTTTACACCGAAAAAAAGCTGGAAGAGATAGCCGCTCTGGCCGTGAAAGAAGATTTTATGGTGGTTTCAGATGAGATTTACGAGGAGATTATATATGATGAGAGGGAGCATGTGAGCATTGCCACTCTGGGCGAGGAGATCAAAAAGCAGACCATCGTGATAAATGGCATGTCCAAAGCCTATTCCATGACCGGCTGGCGGATCGGATTTGCCGCTGGACCGCAGGAAATAATCGAAATCATGGCTAATATGCAGAGCCATGCCACTTCCAATCCCAATTCCATAGCCCAGTATGCCAGCGTGGCAGGCCTGGAAGGATCTAAAGAGCCGATCTATGAGATGGTGGAAGTCTTCAAAGAACGCCGGGATTACATGGTCGAAGAGATAGATGATATGCCTGAAGTCAGCTGTATAAAGCCATACGGAGCCTTTTATCTCATGGTCAATATCGAGAATCTATTCGGCTCTACCTATGATGGTCAAAAGATTCAGGGTTCGATGTCATTTGCCGATCTTTTCCTGGAGGGAAAAAAAGTGGCGGTCGTGCCGGGCAAAGCCTTCGGCCATGACGGATATATCCGGCTTTCCTACGCTGCCTCGCTCGCGGATATCAAAGAGGGTCTAAAGCGGCTGCGCAAATTTATAGAGGAGATAGATTGAGATAAGAGATAGACCGGCTGAAATTTGTTTGAGATCATCTTCATTTTGAGATCATCTTCATAATGTATAATGCTGGAAGCTGTAAAGCGAAATGATACTTGAACTTAAGCTTTACTGCTTCCAGCAATTATTATCATGATAGTGATCCTGTAAGATATCTATCAACTGATAACAGGAAGAACCTAAATTAAAAGCTTTTATTCATCTTTAACTGAAGTGTTCGGAGGTCGACTCCACATCCTTATCGCCGCGTCCGGAGAGATTGACGACGATGATATCCTCGCTGTCCAGCTCTGGAGCCAGCCGGGAGAGATAAGCCAGAGCATGGGAGCTTTCTAAAGCAGGAATAATACCCTCCAGTTCAGATAACTCCCGAAAAGCAGCGAGAGCTTCTTCATCCGATATAGCTTCATAGCGGGCCCGGCCTGTTTTCCGCATATAGCTGTGTTCGGGGCCCACACCGGGATAATCGAGTCCGGCGGCCAAAGAATGAACGGGAGAACCCTCTCCCTTCTCATTCTGGAGCAGATAACTTTTATAGCCGTGTTTTACCCCCGGCTTTCCCCGGGTCATGGTGGCGGCATGTTCGCCTTCTTTATCTCCCTTTCCTCCCGCTTCCAGACCTATTAACTTCACCTCTTTTTCCTGACGGAAGGGATGGAAAAGACCGATGGCATTGCTGCCTCCTCCCACACAGGCCAGCAGATAATCCGGCAGCTTACCCTCTTTTTGCCTGATCTGTTCTTTTGTTTCCTCCCCTATGATGGATTGAAAATCTCTGACCATGGTGGGATAGGGATGAGGACCCACTGCTGATCCCAGCAGATAAAAGGTATCATCCAGATTTTGAATCCAGTCCTCCAGAGCAGCGTCGACGGCCTCTGAAAGCGTGGCATTTCCCCTGGTGACAGGATTTACTTCTGCCCCCAAAAGTCTCATCCGGTAGGCATTTAGCGATTGTCTTTCAACATCCTTTTTGCCCATGAAGATTTCGCATTCCAGACCAAACATGGCCGCTACAGTGGCGGTTGCCACTCCGTGCTGGCCCGCGCCGGTCTCCGCCACCAGCCGCTTTTTCCCCATGTGTTTGGCCAGCAGACACTGGCCGAGGGTGTTATTGATTTTGTGAGCACCCATATGGTTAAGATCCTCGCGTTTTAGATATATTTTTGCCCCGCCATATTTTTCTGTCAATCTTTCGGCAAAATATAGAGGTGAAGGTCTTCCCACATTTTCCTTTAAATAATGGGAGAGCGTATCCTGAAATTCCTGCTTTTCTCTGTACTCAAAATAGGCATCTTCCAGCTCCTGCAGGGCCGGTTCCAGTTCTTCTGGAACAAATCTGCCGCCAAATTCACCAAAAAAACCGTTTTCTTCTTCCCTATCATTTTCCCGGGTGACATCCGCCTGATCTGAATTTTGCATGAATTTTCCCCCTCTTATTGTTAAAAAATTAAGTAAATAAAAAAACAAAAAAAGCACGGACGCCAGCCCGATGAGATGGACGATATGAGGAAAATTATACAGCAGGGCAAATTGCCTCAGCTATTCTGCTTTCATCTCATCTAGCCTGGCTAAGCTCATCTCATCTAATTTTGATATGTTAATCAGTTGCAAATATAATAACTTATTATCTCCATCATGTCAAGCAGATGGCTGACTGCAGACAATACATGATTTTCCCGGCCTTTCTTATAGGTGTAAACAGTATTATCGGGTATATCATGTCTTCTGGCGACTAAAGCCCCGGTTAAAAAGCCTGAAAAGGGTCTTTTAGGGCGATCTTTGTGAAAATTTTATTAATTACAATGATAGTGCTGCATAATTTTCGGGCAGCCGCAGCTAATATAATCAGCCTGAGCCCTGTTATTTGAGGGATTAAGGGCATAAAGAGATATCCATTGCAGGTTCGGCATAATGATAATACAGGTCTTTATTGCTGCCATAAATGACTCTATCCTCTTTATTTACACCTGGTTGAGGGAAATAGAGAGACAAAAATTATTAAATATATATAAATAACAGGAACAAATAATCAGTTTTAGCTATAATATAGAAAATCATACACGAATAAAGCCTGGAAATCTTTTGAAAATAAGTAATTCAGGCTTTTATATTGAACTGGTCCCGCATGCATGTTATATTATAGGCGAGATAATGAAATTAATCACAATACCCGGGAGGTAATAAAATGAAATCCAAGATGAGAGAGGAGACGCTGAAGACTGCTACAAAAGTTAAGAGCTTTGCCATGAAAGAGGTCGGTGAGGTGGGCTGGATTGAAAAGCCCAAACCCGACTGTGGACCTTATGATGCCCTGATCAGACCGCTGGCTGTAGCCCCCTGCACTTCGGATATCCACACCGTTTATTCCGGAGCTATAGGTGAAAGAAATAATATGGTCTTAGGTCATGAAGCGGTGGGCGAAATTGTGGAAACCGGAGACAAAGTAGAGGATTTTGCAGCAGGTGATAAGGTGATAGTTCCCGCCATAACGCCGGACTGGCACAGCCGGGATATTCAGGATAGGGGACATCAGCACTCCGGAGGTATGCTGCAGGGCTTCAGATTTGCCAATGTAAAGGACGGGGTCTTCCGGGAGGTCTTTCATGTGAATCAGGCCGATCTTAATCTGGCCCATCTTTCCCCGGAGATATCGATGGAATCCGCCCTCATGCTCACAGATATGGTTACTACCGGCATGCATGGTGTTGAGCTGGCCGAGATAGGAAATGGCGATACTGTGGTCGTGCTGGGTATCGGACCTGTAGGACTTATGGCTATAGCCGGAGCTGCTATAAATGGAGCTTCCCGCATATTTGCTGTGGGTTCCAGACAGGTATGTGTTGAAGCTGCTAAAAGATACGGAATGACAGACCATATAAATTATCGTGATGGCGACACAGTCGAACAGATTATGGAGTCCACCGATGGCAAAGAGGTTGACTGCACCATCGTGGCAGGAGGCGGCCAGGATATACTCAAACAGGCTGTAGAGCTGACCAGGCCCGGCGGCACCATATCCAACCTTGTCTACTTCGATGAAGGCAAAGAGCTGCCTCTGCCCCGCTTTGAATGGGGTAACGGTATGGCCCATAAGGATATACGCGGCGGCCTCTGTCCTGGTGGCAGGGTGCGCATGGAAAAACTGAGCCGGCTGGTGGAGTATGGCAGGCTGGACCCCTCGCACCTAATAACACACCGCCTGTACGGATTAGAAGGCATTGAAGATGCTTTTAAGCTCATGAAGGAAAAACCCCGCGATATGATAAAACCCGTCGTAATGGTTGAATAGTTAAAAGCCTATCGGTATAGAACGGAACCATGGACATAAACAGATACTCCGGATAGTATTTTACTACCCTCAAAACCTGACGCTAGGTGATTTGAGTCCCGGCTGCTTCAATTCAGCAGTTGGGATTTTCTTATTTTGATGGTAATGAGCTTTTTTACCCCATCTATTTACCGGCTGAAGAGATGAAAACCTAAAATTTTAATCTGAAGCAGGAGTTTTTGCCGGCAGGGAGAATATCATAATTTAACAGCGAAAATTTGTCGGTTAAATATTCAAACGACTTCATGCTCAAAAACTTCTGAAAGGAGGTAGAATACAATGGAAAAGGGAGTTTTTATGACGGTGATTAACTGCATAGACGGCAGGGTACAGACGCCGGTTCTGGACTGGTTTCACGAGAATTACGAAGTTGATCACGTGGATATGATCACCGAACCGGGACCGAATCTCATCCTGGCGAAAAATGAGGATCAAAAAACAGTGGAGTCCATCAAAGAGCGGGTGAAGGTGTCTACTGAAGAACATAATTCTGAAAGAATAGCAGTTGTGGGTCATTATGATTGTGCTGCCAATCCGGCCGGCAGAGCAGGTCAGATTGAACATATTAAAGATGCAGTCGAGGTGGTCAATTCCTGGATATCGGGAGCCGATGTTTTAGGATTGTGGGTCGACAGCGACTGGCAGGTGGAAGTAGTCGATTAAAACTTATCAGAAGCCATAAAGCGCAGTCCACAAACAGTCCCACAAAAATTTCCATAATCCCCAGTTCCAGCGGTATCGCCGGCCCCGGTTAAATGACCGGATATTACCCGATAAAATGTGAGCAGAGGCGCGACCAGACACAGGGCACGCAAAAAGCCGGCAGCAAAAGCGAGGGTGGCGGCGTCTTCGCTGAAAATCGATACTGCATATGGAGCCAATAAAATCACAATCCCTGTATTTATAACGGCCGCAGTTAAGTGCTCTGCAATCCGGTTAGGTCAGGCGATAGGACTTTCCGGAACAATTATCTTCTCTCCCCGATGTTCGAGTACAGCCACTTCTACCCCGTAAACTTCCTGAAGATTTTCAGATGAAAGAATTTCCCGGCCGCCAGCAGCATAAACACGGCCTTCTGAGAGCATTATAAACTTATCGCTGTAACGAGAGGCAAGACTCAGATCATGGATTGCCGTGATCGCCGCTATCCCCCGGCTGGTCTCCTGGCGGATCAACTCCAAAACCTCCAGCTGATGGCGAAGATCCAGATCGCTGGTCGGTTCATCGAGGAGAAGAATATCCGGCTCCTGGGCTAAAGCTCTCCCAAAAAGAACCTTCTGGCGCTGACCTCCGCTCAGTCTTTTCACATCCCGCAGGCAGAGATCTTCCAGCTGCAGTTTTTCAATGATCTCCGAAACTATTTCCATATCTTTTTCGCGGGGCTTCCAGGATATATAAGGTTTGCGGCCCATCATGATAGCATCGAAGACGGTAACGGGAAAATTTCTGCTCTCGTTCTGCGGAACATAGCCCAGGTGTCGGGCCAGATCTTCTCTGGTAAGATTGAGCAAATCTCTGCCGTTAAAAATAAGCGAACCCTTTTTAGGGTCAAGAATCCGGTTTATGCACTTGATAAGGGTGCTTTTCCCCGAACCGTTGGGACCGATTATGCTTAAAATTTCACCTGCTTTGAGCTCAAAGCTTACATCCTCAAGCACCAGAGTTTCATCGTAGCTGAAATCGATAGAATCTACCTTTAACTCCATAAGTATTCTTTCCCCCTCATAACAAGATAGATAAACAGGGGGGCTCCCAGGAATGAGGTGACCACTCCCACGGGCAATACTATGGGAGATAGCAGCGTTCGGGCGGCAGTATCGGAGGCCAGCAGCAGAATTGAACCGGCTAGCGCTGAGAAGGGAATGAGATATCTATCATCGGTGCCTATTAACTTCCTGACCATATGAGGCGCCACCAATCCCACAAAACCGATAATTCCCACAAAAGAAACTATAACCGCTGCCAGAAAAGACGAAAGCAGCATTCCGATAATTCTCAATCTCTCCACGTCAACCCCCAAAGCTTCGGCGGATTCATCGCCCGAGCTCATCACATTATAATCCCAGCCTTTGCTGACAAAATAGATCAAACAGGGCAGCAGCACGGCGATGATCAGTCCCAGATCGGACCAGGTAGCCCGTCCCACATCTCCAAAAGTCCAGAAAACGATAGAGGCCACCTCGACATCGTCGGCAAAATACTGGATAGCTGTGGTGCCGGCCCCAAATAGAGAACCCAGAGCAACTCCGGTCAGTATGAGAGTTTCGGCTGCAGCCCCTTTGTAACGAACCAGGGCAAGGATGATAAGGGTGGAAACAAGCGCCCAGCCGAAGGCGGAAATGGTGGTTATATAAGGATTATTCAGAATAATATCTCCATCTGTACCGCTGTGAACCTGCCCCACTCCCAGAATGACGATGGAAAAGGCCGCTCCAAAGCCAGCTGCCTGGGATACACCGAGGGTGAAGGGTGAACCAAGAGGATTTTTCAATATAGTCTGCATTATGGTGCCCGATACCGAGAGGCCGGCCCCGGCAACGATGGCAGCTATCACCTGAGGTATTCTTATGTTCCAGATTATGACCCTGACAGGTCCCGAGGTTTCCGCCCCCAGCAAAACCGCCAGCACCTCCCGGGGCGGAATTGTGGTCGAACCCACGGATATGGCTATAATAACCAGAAAAGCCAGGATGATAAGAGATGCGATGCCAAAAATGAATTTTTTGTACTGATGTGATCGATAATCCTGCAAAACGCGATTTTTAACTTCCTCCAAAAGACGATCCCCCTCGAAATTTACAATAAATATTTTCCACCCCTATAGGCCCTATACGCCCTAATATTTGCCAATATTGACGAATCTATTTTTCCAGCAGATTTATCTGTTCAAAGGAGGGGAAAAACTCCTGCTGTTCTTCAAAAACCGGTTCGCCCAGAAACACTTCCATAATTTCTTCCGCCCGGTCGACAGGATCTACATCTTCAAAAGCTTCCGGATATATGACACTTCCTATATAGTAACCGTTGGCCAGAATATTGCTGAACTGGCGGTGATAGGAGGAATAGGGCAGAAGTGTATGAGTTCTCTCTTTTTGTACTGCCTTAAGAGCGGCGAACTCGTCATGCCGGTCCATATCGTCGTAAACCAGGTTTAAATTGCTGGAATCCATGAAAATATAGTCAGGATCCCAGAGCATAAGCTGTTCTCTGTCCACATTGGCCTGGGTGACGGTGTCAAAATCCAGCTCTCTTTCGGCGACATGATCGGCATCTAAAAATTCCAGGGGAGGAAAGGGCACCCGGACCGAGGTCAAGCCATGAGCTCCCCTGTGACCCATACCTCCGATAAAGACTTCCGGTCTTTTTTCTTCGGTCACCTCCTGACCTCTGCTTTCCAGGTCGGATATAATCTCTTCGGTAAAATCTATCAGTTCTTCGGCTCTATCCTCCTCGCCGAATATTTCTCCCAGGATGCGCCAGTCGTCGAAGAGCACATCACGATATTTGTGCAGATCGCCAAAATCCAGATAAACGACCGGTATTTCCGTCCTGTCCTGTAGATCTTCAGCATCCTGGACATCTCCCGAATGAATGATCAAATCAGGATCCTGACGGGCGATGAGCTCGGAATCGCCGCCGTGGTTGGGTCCTATCTGAGGTTTTTCTCTCAACTCTTCATAGACCAGCTGATAATCCCGGTAAAGCTCGTCATCAGAGCCGACTTCTCCTTCTTCGACCCCGATTATATTTTCGACCCCGGTAAAATAGAGAACATTGCGCGGGGCCCCGGAACCGACGGCTATGACTTCTTCTGGCTCATGAGGAACTTCAACAATTCGACCTCCCCTATCCTCTATCTCCAGAACCTCACCGGAAACCCGGGCGGACTGCGGATTGATAAATGCTCCAGCAGCCAGAATGAAAACCACTGCGAGTGAGATCAGCAGGAAATTTTTCATAAAACGATGATAGAAATTATTAAAAAGCGGTATTGAGGTGACCAATTTTAGAAATAACCTCCTTTGTTTTTTTGCCCGTTTATTGTTGCTCATATTTATGGCAAAATAAAAGGCCCAACCCTGACAGGTTGAGCGGTTTAGGTGAGTAAGCCTACACAGGTCCGGTAAAATGCGACGGTTAAATGAGCTGATAGGAGATATAAGGGACTCTCCGGTCCTGTATTAGCTTCACCTACATTCCCTGCCATAGGGGAACTGCAGGCTCGACAACCAGGCAGGTCTCCTGACTTCTGGCCTTTGCCGGATTTTACCTTCCCAGCGCCCTTGCCGGCCGGGCAAAATCATAGGCGACTGGTGGCAGATAAAAATCCGGGGTGACCAGTTACAGTGGCGGGCCCGTTCAGGCTTCTCACCTGATTCCCTATTATCCCCCGGCAATGCCGGAGGCACCTGATTGCGCCGATATTTAGTTTTTTTCCCTGCTTTATTAATTCAAGATATGTGATTATATTCCTTCCCGGTTATTTCCGGTTTTTTTCCGCTGTAAAAATAATGAGCTTTCCCGCCTGTTTCCAGCAGTGCCTCACGGCAAATAAATGTGTTACTGCCCCGAGGTTCTCACCCCGAGATTCTCATCAATAGAATCACTTGAGGACATAGGCCATAGCTCTTCCAACCGGCCCCTTATTATCCTGGATCTTCCTTTTATCAGTTGATAGATATCGTATAAGATCGGGGGGGAATTTCATTGTGAACGAAGCTTTATATCTTACAGTACAACTAAATGAGGTTTTTTATACACCTATTAACCAACTAAAGACAAGAAGATCCATTATCTTTTACTCGTCTTTATCTTCGTCTATTACGGAAACTTCCTCCACCTCTTTGCTGGCATTTTTAAGCTCTCTTATACCCGAACCTATAGCTCTTCCCATCTCCGGTACTCTGCCGGGGCCAAAGATTATCAGGATTATCCCCAGAATTATAATCAATTCAGGAGCGCCCAGTCCAAACATTATATTACCTCCTTTGCAAAAGAGAATTGGAATAAAAAATGAAAACTAACAAAAATAACATTTATCTCTGCCGCTTTTTAAATTGAACGGGGCCCCACAATCAGGGCATTTTCCCAGCCTGAATCCGGGCTCAAGGACGATCCTGCCGGCGGTAAACTCATCATGTGTGAGACCGCCGACAAATTTTAAAGCATCCTGAGGACAGCTGCTGCGGCAGACATGACAGCCGGTGCATCTGCCCGGATAAAAAAACGGATTTTCCTGGGTGAATTTGATCGCGCCGGTGGGACATAATTTTTCACAGCGCCGGCAGCATGTGCAGCGTTCTTCTCTGAATTCCGGCCGGGCAGAAATTATCAAATTATCATTAATATCCAGACTGTTATTTTCTGCAGATATCCTGCAGATTATCTGCAGTAATTCCCGGGGAAGTATGACACTATCTTCTTTTCCAGCTCCGGGATATCTTTTCTGCAGCTCTTCTTTTCCCATCTCTGTCAGATCTTCCAAAACCTCCCCGCTTTTCCGGGCCAGACTGGAGAAAACTTCCCGGCGGTCCAGTTCTTCATCATCTTCATCGGTATCACCCGATAAAGATGAGCTGCCGTCTGATCCGGGCCTTTTTTTGCCGGTATAAATAAAAGGCCTGCAGCCGGGAAAAATCTTTTTGAGAAATTCAACCTGGTTTTTTATCCAGGGGGCGACACGGTCAAAGTTGCTGCAGCCAGCCTCCCGGCAATCTGCAAAGGGGAGATAAAGTTCACTCCCCAGAACTGGAGGGATAATGAGCCGGGCCAAAGAAAAACTTCCCGGGCAGCCTGTCAATATTGCCCCGGAAGAATCTGATTTTTTCAATTTTTTGCAGACAGGCTTGAGAAAGCTGCGGGATTGGGCGGCCTGAATGAGTCTGCTGTTTATCTTTGTTCTTTCCAGCTCTTTAAAATTTAAGGCTGCAGTCGGGCATATAGAGATGCACAATCCACAGCCAGTACAGCGATCATGTTTTTTCGGAATATCATTTTTCTGCAGGCTGAGATTGCGCCGGGGACAGATTCTAACACAGCCCCGGCAGCAGAGAAAATTTCTATCATTATTCAGACATCTTGAACCTTTAATCTCAATTTCTTCTGGCAGAACCTTTTCAGCGAAGAGTCTGAACAGATATTTGCCCAGCATGATGATCAGGCGATCCGGGCCAGATATTCACGTTCTTGTGCCAGAAAATAAGCGAGTATATCGGCCAGACTATCATAATACTCAGAATCGAAGTTATTTTTGATCCTGTCGACAAAGGGCTCATACCAGGGAGCCAGACAATTTTCCAGGAAATATTTCTGCCATTTCAGAACGTTTTCCCCGCTATCTTCGGACTTATGCTCCTCTGACAGAACCAGCTGCTGTTCAGTCAGATAGGCCAAAAAATTGAGCTCCAAAGCTATATGATCGGGCAGGTCCTTGAAGGAATCGGATAATTCCAGCTCCAGTTTTTCATATATATCCATCACCGCCCGGGTGCTTTCTCCCATGGTCACCTTATCATCGATATAATAAGAGCCATAGGGAGGGGCCAGAAGTTTATCCGGCCCCAGAAAGAGTTTGCTGTGTTCAATCAGCAGCTCCTCGAGAGAACTATAACTTTCGCTGGCATTTTCCAGCCCCTGCACATATTCTTTTGCTTCAGTCCAGGCCTCCAGGATTTTGAAGTTCTCTGAGAATTCTTTGCTGTAGGAAGAAGTTAAATTATCCGCTTCGGGAACGTAAAATCCAGCGCTCAGGGCATGGTAAATGTTACGGCGTGCTTTTATTTTTTCTTCTTCTGTATTCATGAATTTATTTCACCTCTACTGCTTTTCCAGTTTGCTGAACTCCCTGATATAATAAACATTGGGTTCTGTCCCCTGATCTTCCTTTAATCTGGTGGCCTCATATTCTTCCAGCAGCTGATATACCTCGCTGCTGGTATCATCCAGATCGCCGAAATTCAGGGCCTGGGCGGGACAGGATTCCACACAGTAGGGATTGAGACCTTCGGCGAGTCTGTGATCACAGAAGGTACATTTTTCCACTACTTCTTCTCTTCTGATGCCATCCCAGGTGCGGGCCCTATTGGGATTATAATAGGGTATAACATTTCCGCCCACATCTTCGACCATTTCCTGACCTTTTTCATCCCGCCAGAAAGGATGAGCTTCTTCAGCATTGTAGCTAATAACACCATAGGGACATTCATTTTCACAGTTGCGGCAGCCGATACAGCGGTCAGCATCCATCAGGACCAGATTGCTTTCAGAATCTTTAAAGATCGCTTTGGGATCAACGGGACAGGCTTCAACGCAGGGAGCATTGTCACAGTGATTGCAGAAAGTTGGTTTATAGCTGTACTCTATATTGGGGAATTCTCCTGTGATTT
>NZ_FNGO01000032.1 GCF_900103135.1 Halarsenatibacter silvermanii
CGGGTGATAATAGCATATGAAAGCGGTGAGCTGGAAGAGCTGCTTTTGCAAGAGGAACAAGAACAAAATCCAGAGGGGGTTTCCAGTCAAAAAGCTTACAAAAGCCTTAAACAGAACCAGAAACCTTCAGAGGATCTGTTTTTTAAGATGACCAGTGAACCAGCAAAAGGAGCTGCTTATCGATTTCTGAAAGATATATGCAGGAATGTACCGGGTAGTCCGGTGTAAAATAACGCTTTAATCGGACTGGAACCGTTCCTTTAATTAGCAGGGGCTTCTGTGTCTAAATTGCCGTTTTTCAGCTAACTTTCAAAAAGGAAATCAAAGTCAGCATATTTAAATGTGTGAGACCTCAATTTATATTTCTTCCCCTTGAGTAGATTTAGTATGAATATTGTACTACCCACAACTAATTAACTCAAACAATCCGGTCAGGGCTCTTGACAAGCTTGAGCACTTAACCTATAATTAAAACAATTGTTGAGCTGGTGCTCGATAATTTGCTTTTTTTATTTTTTTGAGGAAATGTCAGGGATTAAAAGAATTTAAAAATCAAAAGAAAAAACCAGAAAGTTAAAAAGGAGTTTACCGCTATGTCAGATAATGAAGTTCTTTTAACCGAGGAAGGTTATGAAAAACTCGAAGATGAGCTCAAGCATTTAAAGGAAGTCAAGAGAAAAGAAGTGGCTGAGAAGATCAAGGTTGCTCGTGATTTCGGGGATATCAGCGAAAATGCTGAGTACGATGAAGCAAAAAATGAACAGGCTTTTATCGAAGGACGCATAAAGAAGCTGGAAAATATGCTCGATAAGGCTGAGGTTGTCAAGCAGGATGAGATTAATGATCATACGGTCAATGTTGGAAATTCTGTCGAGCTCGAGGAACTGGACAACGGCGAGGTATATGAGTACACCCTGGTTGGCAGCGCTGAAGCTGACCCGCTCAATCATAAAATTTCCAATGAATCGCCCATCGGACAGTCAGTTATTGGCAAATCGATAGGCGATGAGGTAGAAGTAGAAACGCCCGAAGATACGGTTCGCTACAGAATTATTTCCATAAGAACCTGAAAAAATCAGAAAATAACCCGATAAAATTGTTCTTTGACTGCTGGTAAAAATATGACAGGAAAAAGAGGTGGTAAATTTATGTCCGAAATGGAAAATAACGAAGATCTGCATAAACTTCGGGCCGAGAAACACCGGCATCTGGAGGAGCTTCAGGAAGCAGGAGAAGAGCCCTATGCCAAAAACTATGATCGCAGTCATAAATCGACTCAGGTGAAGGAAAATTTTGCTGAATTCGAAGGAAAAGAGGTATCGCTGGCCGGCAGACTCATGGCGCTGCGCAGCCACGGCAAGGCCAGCTTTGCTGATATCCAGGATTTTGAAGGCACCATCCAGCTTTATCTCAAATACGATGTACTAGGTGAGGAAGATTACGAGTTTTTTGGCGATCTGGATATCGGCGATCTTGTGGGAGTTGAAGGAGAGGTATTTAAAACTAACAGGGGAGAGGTGACAGTTAAGGTCACCGATTATGAACTGCTGACCAAATCACTGCGCCCGCTGCCCGAAAAATTTCACGGGCTCAAAGACAAAGAACTTCGCTACCGGCGCCGCTATCTGGATTTGATAATGAATAGAGATGTTAAAGATAATTTTGTCAGGCGCAGTGAGATCATCAGATCCATGCGGGAATATCTTGAGGAAAAGGGCTTTCTGGAAGTTGAGACTCCCATGATGCATCCGGTGGCCGGAGGGGCCAATGCACGTCCTTTCATCACCCATCACAACGCTCTTGATATGGAAATGTATCTGCGGATAGCTCCCGAGCTTTACCTGAAGCGTCTTATCGTGGGAGGCATGGAAAAGGTCTTCGAAATCAACCGCAATTTTCGCAACGAAGGCATGTCCTACAAACACAACCCAGAATTTACCATGATGGAGCTCTATCAGGCCTATGCTGATTATCACGATATGATGGAGCTTACAGAGAATATGATAGAACATATCTCCCGGGAAGTTCTGGGGACGGCGGTTATCGAATATGAGGATACTGAAATCGATCTCTCTGCCCCCTGGAAACGTCTCACCATGGTTGAGGCTATAGACGAATATGCCGATCTGGATTTTACCCAGATCGATACGGTCGAAAAAGCCTATGAGGCAGCTGAAAGTGTAGGTCTGGAGCTGGAGGATGGCTTGAGCCGGGGAGAGATCATTCATGAGATTTTTGAAGAACGGGTCGAAGAAAAACTCATTCAACCCGTCTTCATCAAGGATTATCCCATCGAAGTTTCACCTCTGGCCCGCAGACACGATGACGATCCGAATTTCACCTATCGTTTCGAACCCTTTATTTACGGCCGGGAGGTGGGCAATGCTTTCACCGAGCTGAATGATCCCCGCGAACAAAAACGGCGTTTTGAGAAACAGGTTGAGCGCCGCGAGGAGGGGGATGAGGAGGCTCAAATGATGGACGAAGATTTTGTTCGGGCGCTGGAGTACGGCATGCCTCCAACCGGCGGCTTAGGTATTGGCGTGGATCGGATAGTTATGCTATTGACCAATTCCAGCTCGATCAGAGATGTTATTCTCTTCCCTACCATGAGGCCGGAAGACGGCGATCAATAGGGAGGTGAACTGTCATGAAGGAAATCAGTCTGGATACGGGCAGCAAATGCGAGTTTTTGGAGATAACCGATCGCGTTAGGAGTGCGCTGAAGGAGGAGGGGCTCGAGCAGGGGGCTGTGCTCGTGGTCGTTCCTCATACCACGGCTGCTGTCACCATAAATGAGTCCTATGATAGTTCCGTCAGGCGCGATATAATCAAAAAGTTAAATGATATTGTGCCCTTTGAAGGAGATTATTCCCACAGAGAGGGCAATTCGCCGGCCCATATTAAGAGTTCGCTGGTCGGATGTGACCAGCTGGTGCCCGTGGAAAATGGCGGCCTGAGTCTGGGTACCTGGCAGGGCTTATTTTTTTGCGAATTCGATGGTCCCCGCACCCGCAAAGTAAGATTGCAGTTTTTACAGTCCCTCTGACCGGAAGATTATTTCAGGTTTTTACCCCCCTTTACCGGGGGGTTTTAATGATAGCTGTTTTTTTTGATATTTCGAGAGGTAGAAGACAAAATTTGAGCAATTTCTTTTCTGACTGTTTTAATTGGTGCGGAGAGCAAAATAATGCTGTTTAAAATGCCCTTTAAAATTTGCAATTTTTGCTGTAAACGTTTATCATTAAATTAAGGTCAAGAAAAGTCAAAGACAGCTCAGTACAATAAGGAGGGAGATTATGGCCAGTCTATCTGATCAAATAGAGGAGTACCTGAATGAGCTGATCGGTCATGATGAAGGTCAGATTGAGATAAAAAGAAATCAGCTGGCTGATGAATTCGATTGTGCTCCTTCCCAGATAAATTATGTTCTCAATACCCGATTTACACCGGAAAAGGGTTATGTGGTCGAAAGTCAGCGCGGCGGCGGAGGTTTTATCCGAATTATCAAAGTATCCATTGATTCTGTTGATGAGTCGCTGCGCAAACTCATCACCAGACTCAATCAGCCCATAAGCCAGCAGGATGCTCAGGATATTATTCACCGCCTGCATGAAAATGATCTGATCGATAAGCGAGAAAAATATATTATGGATATGGTAACGCATCGTCAGGTGCTCGGTATAGAACTGCCGGAAAGGGATTATCTCCGCAGCAGGATCATGCAGAGCATGCTGGAGGTCATATTAAAAACGGAAAAGGGAGAGGAGTGACCAACTTGCAGTGTGAAAAGTGCGGCGAGCGGGAAGCAAATGTTCATATGACCAAAATAGTGAACAACAACAAAAAAGAGGTTCATCTCTGTTCTCAATGCGCTGAAAAAAGCGGCCAGATAAGCATAAGCGGTGATCCTTTCTCCTTTCAGAAGATGTTTTCAGGTTTTATGCAGCCGGATAGAAGCCGATCTCCCTCTCCCCGGGAAAAACTCGAGTGTGATAACTGCGGTTTAACCTATCGGGAGTTTACCGAAAAGGGCCTTTTCGGCTGCGCTGAATGTTATGATAGTTTTGCCGAGGGAGTTGACTACGTCGTGGGCAGGGTTCAGGGCGGAAGCGAACATCGTGGCAAGGTTCCCCGCCGGGGGGACAGAAAATCACGCCTGGAAGAAAAGATAAGCAGTCTGCGTCAGGATATGGAAGAAGCGGTCGATCGGGAAGATTTTGAGAGAGCTGCTGAACTGCGAGATAAGGTCAAAGAACTGGAAAGCCGAATGGAGGCTGAAGATGAAAAGTGATACAGGTATTCCGGATAGTTTAGGAGAATGGCTGAAGGATCAGCCCAGCGATGATATAGTTATAAGCAGCAGAATCAGGCTGGCGCGCAATCTTTCGGAATTTAATTTTCCCAATAGATCTTCAGGCCCCGAGCTTGAAGAAGTAAAAAATATTCTCTTTTCAGTTTTAGATAACTGGCAGAAGCAGGATGGAGAAAAAAATCTGCTGCACTTTGATATGGAAAAATTGGATGAGCTGGAGAGAGAGGTGCTGATTGAAAGGCATCTTATAAGTCGGGCTCTGGCCGAAAACCCCGCCGGCAGCTCAACTTATATCGATAAAGCTCAGTCATTGAGCCTTATGGTCAATGAAGAGGATCACCTGCGGATGCAGTTTATCAAAACCGGAGCTGGACTGGAAAAAGCCTGGGAAGAGGCCGATGACTTTGACGATTTTCTGGAGGAAAAGCTCGATTATGCTTTTTCCAGCAGGCTGGGTTATCTGACCGCCTGCCCGACCAATCTGGGTACCGGGTTGAGAGCTTCGGTGATGCTGCATCTGCCCGGTCTAAACATGACTGATGAGATCGGAAGGCTTTTGGGTGGTGTCGGCAAATTTGGTTTCACTGTCAGAGGAATCTTCGGTGAGGGTACCGACTCCGAAGGGAGTATCTATCAGCTTTCCAACCAGGTGACTCTGGGATATAGAGAAGAGGATATAATAGATAATCTTTATGGCATTTTGCACAGGATCAGGGAGAAGGAAGTAAAAGCCCGAAAAATGCTGGAAGAGGAGCGCTCCGGAGATATAAAAAATAAAATAATGCGAGCATTTGGTATTCTCCGGCACAGCTATAAAGTCAATTATCTGGAGTCTATCCACTTTGCTTCTCTGCTGCTGCTCGGTGATTATTATCAACTATTTAGCGAATTTGATCGCGATAAATTGATGGAGCTTATGATATTAACCCGTCCCGCACATCTTCAGCTTTATTCAGGAGATAGGAACAGGACAGATCGCGGTGATATACGCAGGGCTGAATTAATAAAGGAGAGTCTAAGTTCATTTAAAATTTAATCTTTAATTCTGGAGGTGGATGAGATGTTCGAACGCTTCACGGAAAGAGCTAGAAAAGTTCTTGGGTATGCTGAGGAGGCGGCCCGGGAACTCGGTCATAATTACGTAGGTACAGAACACATCCTCTTAGGACTTATCAGAGAGGATGAAGGGGTTGCCGGCAGCGTGCTGCACGAATATGACGTAACCTATGACAAAGTGAAAAAGAAAATAGGAGAGATCATCGGCGAAGGGAAAAGCGATCAGGCCAGTTCCAAGGCCATCGGACTCACTCCCAGAACCAAAAAGGTGCTGAATCTGTCGATGGATGAGGCCCGCCGGCTGGGCCATAATTATATCGGCACCGAGCATCTGCTGCTGGGGCTCATGAGAGAAGGTGAAGGAGTTGGAGCCAGTATAATCTCACAGCTTGGCGGCGATACCGGTGAGATACGTGAGAAGATCGTCAAGATGCTGGGGGGACAGCAGAAAGGTTCCGGCCAGCAGACTCACGAAAAGAGCGACACACCGAATCTGGATGAGTACAGCCGTGATCTTACCGCCATGGAGGCCGAAGGCAAACTCGATCCTGTTATCGGTCGCGAAACTGAAATAGAAAGACTCATCCAGGTGTTGAGCAGGCGGACCAAAAATAATCCTGTTTTGATAGGTGAACCTGGTGTGGGTAAGACTGCCATAGTTGAAGGTCTGGCTGAACAGATAAATAAGGAGAATGTTCCTGATCTACTGCTGGATAAGCGGGTAGTGGCGCTGGACTTAAGCTCACTCGTCGCCGGGTCCAAATACCGGGGTGAATTTGAGAAAAGAATGAAAGGCGTCATGGAGGATATCCGCAGCAGCGGCAATGTCATCCTCTTTATAGACGAGCTGCATACTCTGGTAGGAGCGGGAGCGGCAGAAGGTGCCATCGATGCTGCCAATATACTCAAGCCCGCTCTGGCCCGCGGTGAGCTGCAGGCCATTGGAGCCACGACGCTGGATGAATACCGCAAGCATATAGAGGAAGATGCAGCCCTGGAGAGAAGATTTCAGTCGATACTGGTCGAGGAGAACACTCCTGAAGAGACTGTGGACATCTTAAAGGGCCTTAGAGATGCATATGAGGCTCACCACAAAATCAAGATTACCGATGAAGCTATCGATTCAGCGGTAAAACTCTCCCATAGATATATACAGGATAGATTTCTGCCCGATAAAGCTATCGACCTTATGGATGAAGCTGCCTCGAGGGTGCGTCTTAACAACAACACCCGTCCTGATGAATTTAAAGAGATGAGTCAGAAGCTGGAAGAAGTTCGCAAAGAAAAAGAAGCTGCTGTCAAGAATCAGGAATTCGAAAAAGCTGCTGATCTGCGCGACCGCGAAAAAGAGCTGGAACAGGAGCTTGAGGAGATGAAAAATTCCTGGCAGAAGGAAAAGGGAACCAACGGTGCTTCAGTCGAGGCTGAAAATATTGCCGAAATAGTTTCCAGCTGGACGGGAATTCCCGTTACCAGACTGGAGGAGGAAGAGATGGAGAGGCTGCTCAGGCTGGAAGATAAGCTGCACGAGCGTGTGATCGGTCAGGATGAAGCTATCACAGCAGTCTCTGAAGCGGTCCGGCGGGCAAGAGCCGGTCTCAAGGACCCGCAGCGTCCTATCGGATCTTTCATGTTCTTAGGCCCGACAGGGGTCGGCAAAACGGAGCTGGCGCGCACGCTGGCTGAAGCGATGTTTGATGAAGAGGAAGCCATGATCAGGATAGATATGTCCGAGTATATGGAAAAACACTCGGTCTCCCGCCTGGTTGGTTCGCCTCCGGGTTATGTAGGACATGATGAAGGCGGTCAGCTCACTGAGCCCGTTCGACGTCGTCCCTATTCTGTTATTCTCTTCGATGAAGTAGAAAAAGCCCATCCTGAGGTATTCAATATACTGCTGCAGATACTGGAGGATGGCCTTTTGACCGATACCCACGGCCGACAGGTCGATTTTAAAAATACTATAGTCATCATGACTTCGAATGTCGGGGCCGATTTCATAGAGAAGCAGTCCAGCCTGGGTTTTCAGCCGGATGATGGTACGGAGAATAAAGAATACGAACGGATGAAAGACAAGGTTATGGACGAGTTGAGGAACCAGTTCCGACCCGAGTTTCTCAATCGGCTGGATGAAACTATCGTCTTCCACTCTCTCAACCGTGATCATATCAAGCAAATAGCCGATCTGATGATAGGTGAGCTCGAGCAAAGACTCGAGGAGAAAGAACTGGAGATAGAAGTGACAGAAGACGCCAAAGAGAAGCTGGCCGAGGAAGGTTATAATCCTGAATTCGGCGCACGACCGCTGCGCAGAACCATTCAGAGATTGATCGAGACTCCGCTGAGCGAAAAGATTTTGGCCGGCGAAATTTCCGAAGGAGATCTTGTAAGTGTTGGCCTGGAAGATGATGGATTGACCTTCAGCAGGGTTGAAGGCGAGACCGAAGAATCTGAAGACAGCGAAGATAATGAGAAAGCTGAAACGAAGAGCTAAAGATAAGCTGCGCGATTAAAATACAGTAATTTGGAGCTAAAATAAAATAATTCTGCCCGGGGAGAGTATCTTGTAAATAAGCGGCTAAAATGGTATAATTAATTTGCTAGAGTTAATATTAAACCATTTTTTAAAGTTGTTTCGGATAAATTACCGAGAGGAGTAATATCTTTGCCCCGGGCAGATTCTGTTTATAAGTGTAAAGAATGTGGTTTTCAAACCACAAATTGGATGGGAAGGTGTTCCAGCTGTGGAAACTGGAACACCTTTATTAAATATGATAAAAATTCTGAAAAGGTTTCTGCTCAAGGCGCTGTTGATTCTGACTCCGGTGCTTCGGCAGAGGCTGGCGTCGAACTGACGCCGGAATTGAGGGATAATTCCGGCAGAAGATCTCGCATTACTACTGGAATTGCCGAGTTTGACAGGGTTTTGGGCGGGGGAATGGTACCCGGCTCTCTGGCTCTCCTGGGTGGAGCTCCCGGAGTGGGAAAATCAACTCTGGTTTTACAGATTGCTCACAGACTGGCTTTAAATGGTTGTCGATGTCTATACATAGCAGGAGAAGAATCAGAAGAACAGCTGGCTTTGAGGGCTGAACGGCTGGGGGCTTTCCATGATAATATCAAAATTCTTACAGTTGCTGCCTGGCAGAAGATTTTATCGCACTGTCAGGAGTATGAATATGAGCTGATCATAGTCGATTCGATTCAGACTGTCTATGACAGCTCCTATGATTCCTCACCTGGCAGCGTGAGACAGGTGAGAGAGATGACCTCTTCCTTCCAGCAGCTGGCTAAGGGTTATCAGGTGCCAATTTTTTTGGTCGGTCATGTCACCAAACAGGGACAGCTGGCCGGACCGAAAACGATGGAACATATCGTCGATACTGTGCTTTATTTTCACGACAGCAGCGATCATTATCGACTGCTCAAAGCTCATAAAAACAGATACGGTGCCATCGATGAGGTCGGAGTATTTACGATGAGAGACAGCGGCCTTGAGGAGGTGAGCAATCCTTCCTCCGCTTTTTTGCAGGGCAGGCCGGGTAACTGCTCGGGTTCGGTGGTGGTTCCGGTAAAAGAGGGCAGCAGAACGCTGCTCATAGAGCTGCAGGCTCTGGTAAGCACCGGCGGCCGGGGTAATCCCCGCCGTATAACTTCCGGCTTGAATCGTGAACGCGCTGAACTGCTTCTGGCGGTTCTCGATAAGAGGCTGGGATTGGATCTGGCTGAGAGAGATGTTCATTTTAATATCGTCGGCGGTATTGAGGTTAAAGAACCGGCCCTTGACCTGGCTCTGGCTGCTGCAGTTATCTCCAGCTATTATGACATTGCTCTGCCTGCTGATCTGTCCGTATTCGGTGAGGTTGGCCTGGCGGGTGAGATAAGAGCTGTTTCCAGCCATGAGAAAAGGATTGCTGAAGCAGCTAAAATGGGTTTCGGCAGATTGATTCTGCCGACCAGCGAAGAGAGAGAAATCAGTAATTTTCCTGATGATATAAAGCTTGTTGAAGTCAATAATATGAAGGATCTTTTGAGCTTTTTGAAATCAATAAAGTGACCGGGCCTGAATTTGGCTGCCGGACAGGGGGTGTAATAGTTGGTAAATTATGAAGAAGAGATGATGGACATGCTGAAAATGCTGGCGCCGGGCACCTCTTTTAGAGAAGGGCTGGACAATGTTCTCAGAGCTCAGACCGGTGCTCTGATCGTTGTCGGGGACAGCGATGAGATACTCGAGCTGGTCGACGGGGGATTTAAGTTAGAGGCCGAGCTAACACCGGCCCGGCTTTATGAGCTGGCTAAAATGGACGGTGCTATAATATTAAGTTATGATATCGATAAGGTTTTGATAGCCAATGCTCATATAATTCCTGATTCGTCAATTCCCTCGCGTGAGACGGGAACCCGCCACCGCACAGCAGAGAGGGTGGCCAGACAGACCGAAGAACTGGTTATAGCTATTTCTCAGCGCCGGGATATTATAACTCTTTATAAGGGCGATATCAAACATGTGCTGGAGGATATCCGGGTAGTATTATCAAAGGCCAATCAGGCTGTGCAGACCCTCGACAAATATCGCTCAGTTCTTGACCAATCACTGACCAATCTCAGCGCGCTAGAATTTGAGGACCTGGTTACTATAGCCGATGTTGTCACAGTGCTGCAGAGGGCAGAAATGGTCCTGAAAATTCAAAAAGAGATCGAAAGGTATATCACTGAGCTCGGGGACGAAGGAAGATTGATCAAAATGCAGCTTGATGAACTAATTACCGATGTCAGGCAGGAATGTATACTGCTGATCCGGGATTATGTGAACTATGATGAGGAGACAGAAGAAGAACCGGGAGCGGAAAAGATTTTGAACGAACTGACTGATTGGTCCTCGGAAGAAATGCTTTCGACCAGCACCATCAGCAAAGCTTTAGGACTGGGAGGGAGTGTAAATTCGATGGATTTATCGATCACTCCCCGGGGTTATCGTCTGCTGCGCAAAATACCGAGGCTGCCTATGCCGGTAATAGAGAACCTCATAGAACATTTTAGTGATTTTTCCTCGATTGTTGATGCCAGCACAGAAGAGCTGGATGAGGTAGACGGTATCGGGGAGGTCCGGGCTAACTCCATCAAGGATGGTCTGAGAAGGCTGCGTGATCAGGTGCTTTTGGATCGTCACATATAGGTTTTCAGCAAATTGACAGTAATTTGACTGAGTGGTATAATATGATTTAGGAATAAAATGGCTGTAACTAAAGAGGAGCTGATATCAGTATAATGTTTGACATCGGTGATAAAGTAGTCTACCCCAATCACGGGGCCGGCACTATTGTCGATATCGAGTCCCGGGAAATACTGGGGGAGGAGAAAAAATATTATATTATGAAGCTTCCCATCGGCGAAATGAAAGTTATGATCCCTGTCGATAAAGTTGATGAGATCGGCGTTCGCGATATAATAGATGAGGAAGAAGCGAACGAGATTATTGCTCTGCTCAAAGGCGATCAAAGCAAGATGTCGCAAAACTGGAATCGGCGCTACCGGGCCAATATGGAGAAATTGAAGACCGGCGATATATACGAAGTGGGCGGTGTCGTCAGAGATCTTACCATTCGCGATGAAGAAAAGGGGCTTTCTACTGGAGAAAAGAAAATGCTCAACAATGCCCGCAAAATATTGATCAGCTAGCTTGTTCTGGCCAAAGATGCCGGGGAAGAGGAAATTAAATCTATCATTGATAGTGCATTTGACAGCAATCCTCATATAGAGGAAGAGGATTAAAGATAATTAGATCCTTCTTTTATTTTTTCTGCTGTTTTTACTAAACTCATCGACGAAGGAGAGGGGGGAGGTGAACCTGGTTGTTAAAGCGTGGTATGAGACTGGTTCTGGCCCTTATAGGAGGGGCTATCGGGTACAATTTGATCGTAATTCTGGGTTTCGCCAGCGAGCTGGAATTATCTCTTACTAATATTGATGATATTTTTACCAGCACTCAATTTTTTGGCGCAGTTAGTGGAGCTCTGGTCGGTTTTTTTATTTTATCTGCTCTGATCGAGAAACTGCTCAGTTTTGTACTAAAACTGGATTTTGATTATTCCAATATACCTGTGAAGAAGGTTTTGGCCGGGTTTTTTGGTCTGATTTTAGGGCTTATTGTGGCGGGAATAGTCAATTTTGCCTTTCCGCTCGACAGAATACCCCGGCTGGGATTGCCGCTGCAGATATTGATCAGCTTGATTCTTGCCTATCTCGGTCTTTATATGGGGGTTTATAAGCTGGAAGACTTTGTATCTGTTTTTTCTTTCGATCTTTTTAGCGAGGAAAAGATCGAGGAGACTGAAAAGGAAGCCAGGCTTAAAATTCTCGATACCAGCGTAATAATAGACGGGAGAGTTTCTGATATTTGCAAGACCGGATTTCTGGAAGGTTCACTTGTCATTCCAGAATTCGTACTGGAAGAGCTGCAGCATATAGCTGATTCAGGAGACGAGCTCAAACGAAACCGGGGCCGCCGGGGTCTGGATATTTTAAAGCAGATGCAGAACGATTCCGATATCGATGTCGAGATAGTGAATAAGAAATTTGAAGATATTCCAGAAGTGGACAGCAAGCTTGTTAAGCTGGCCAAGATCATGGGCGGTAGTATTATCACAAATGATTACAATTTGAACAAAGTTTCGGAACTTCAGGGTGTGGAAGTATTAAACATCAATGAGCTGGCCAATGCCGTTAAGCCTGTGGTTCTGCCAGGAGAAGAGATGACGGTGGAGATCATCAAAGAAGGCAAGGAAAAAGATCAGGGCGTGGGTTATCTCGATGATGGAACCATGATAGTCGTCGACAACGGCAAAAATTATATGGGTGAAACTATAGATGTTATGGTTACCAGCATTTTGCAGACGGCAGCAGGTAGAATGATATTTGCCCGTCCTAAATCACATTCCAGTTCCTGAGATCGGAGAAATTGAGGGGTCAATGATGTCATCAGCTTTAATAGTAGCCGCCGCCGGCGAGGGCAGGCGTATGAAAAAGGAGATCCGCAAACAATATCTGCCGCTGCGCGGGAAACCGCTTTTAGCTCGCACGCTTTCCGGTTTTGCCGGCTGGTGCGATAAATTTTCCAGAATAATAGTCGTCATTCCGCCCGGAGATGAAGATTACTTTGAGGAGGGAATTATTCCGCAAATACCCGCCGGGCTGGAAAAGAGAATCGAAATGGCTGCAGGCGGCACAAGCCGACAGGAATCCGTAAATCGAGGGCTCAAACGGCTGAATGATGATATAGATTATGTTTTTATACACGATGGAGCCCGCCCTTTTTTTTCCGAAGAACTCATGGAAGGATTATTCGAAGCTGTCCGCCGCTGGGGAGCAGCTACGGCGGCGACGCCGGTTAAGGACACCATCAAACAGAAGAATAATAAGGGCTTGGTGGAGAATACTCTGGACAGGGATAAGCTGGTCGCTGTTCAGACCCCCCAGGCCTTTTCCTGTGATCTGATCAAAACAGCCCATAGGCGGGCCGCCGGAAAAAAATTCCCTGACGATGCCTCTCTGGTCGAAGAGATGGGCCGGGAAGTCAGGATTGTTCGGGGGAATTTTGACAATATCAAACTGACCACTCCTCTGGATTTAAAGCTGGCCGAAGCGATTCTGGCCGGCAGACAGGGGGAGGATTTTGAATGGAGGGCGGATTCTTAATGAGGGTAGGTTCTGGCCTGGACATCCACAGGCTTGTTGAGGGAGAAAAGTTAATTCTGGCAGGGCTGGAAATTCCCGCTGAGAAAGGCGCTGTCGGTCATTCTGATGCCGATGTTCTCTCCCATGCTGTTATAGATGCTCTTCTGGGAGCGGTTGGAGCCGGTGATATTGGAGAACATTTCCCTTCCGGTGAAGAGGAATATCGTGACATTTCCAGCCTGATATTACTGGAGAGGACGGCCGAAATTCTGGCCGGGCAGGGGTTTGAGGTGATCAATATAGATATCACACTGGTCCTGGAATCGCCCAGAATCAATCAGCATAAAGAGACAATGAAAGGCAATCTGGCTGGAAAACTGTCCATAAATAAAAACAGAATAAATATTAAAGCCACCACCAGCGAGGACCTGGGTTTTATCGGCAGGAAAGCAGGAATCATGGCGCAGGCACAGGTGCTGGTCGAGCAGCTGGAAGAGAGCAGCAGGGGTGGCGATTAAAATTGGGGTTCTTCTCCGAAACAGCTGATATGGAGGAGATCCTAAAATTTATTTTTGGAGAGGTGAAGAAATTCATGAAAGTTAAAGATATTATGACTCAGGATCCCATCACCATCAAGGAGAGTGCTTCCTTAATTGAAGCTGAAAGACTTCTGGCTATCAACAAGATCGGCAGATTGATTGTAACCGACGATGAGGAAGAAGTGGTCGGGATTATAACCGATGGAGATTTTATGGAGAAGGATGATCTTGAGGAGAGTATAGCAGAACTTGTCTCAAGAGATTTGATTTACGTTAACGAAGAAGCCTCCGTCCAGGAAGTTGCTCAGATTATTTCTGAACATCAGATCGGAGGAGTGCCGGTTTTCGATGAGCAGGATAATTTGACCGGTATAATTACTGCAGAAGATATTGTGGATGGATATGTGAGGAAGGATCGAAAGGACTATAGACGGAACGACATAGAACTGGACAGCGAGAACATAACCCCGGAAAGTGCTGCTATTTATCTCTCTATGACCCGAAGCAGGGAGTATGAGGAGTACTGGCTGGATAAAATAGAGGGTTATGGTTATAAAGGTGCGATTACTCAAACAGGGGCCAGCGCTGAAAAGCTCCCCATCAAGTTAAGAGAAAGCACCACAGTGGCTGCTATCGCCCGGGGAGTAATAGAGGAAAATTCCCGGGAAAAGATGGCCATATCGAACGCTGTCAAAGATGCTTACAGCCAGCTGGCTCTGATCAATCCCGGTTTAGGCGGCGGCTTTAAAATAGCTGTGGTCCGGGGAGAGAAAAATATATCCGTATCTATATTCGGGAAATTCGGCCATGCACTGGTAGATGGGCCCGAACAGCTGACCATCGGGACCAGCGTCATATAAAAACATAAGTAAAATATCTGTAATATGGAAACCGTATTAGAGCAAATAAAGTTAAAAAAGAGGAAAGGAGATATAAAATGGCTGATATGAGGCTGCGTTTTCCGCCTTCTCCGACCGGTAAAATACACGTGGGAAATATTCGAACCGCTCTCTTCAACTGGCTCTGGAAGGAAAAGAATGAGGGGGAGCTGGTGCTCAGGATAGAAGATACCGATACAGAAAGGTCGACGCAGGAATTTGAAGAAATAATCATACAGGAGCTGGACTGGCTCGGCATAGAGGCTGATGAGGGAGTTGAAATAGGAGGAGATTATGGACCCTATCGTCAGTCCGAGCGCGGTGAAATCTACCAGGAACATATCGATAGGCTTTTAGAAGAAGATAAAGCCTACAGGTGTTACTGCAGCGAAGAAGAGATAAAAGAGATGAGGGAAGCTCAAAAAGCCCGGGGTGAGATTCCTCATTACGACGGACGATGTCGTGATAAAAACCTCTCACCGGAAGAGCGTCCCGATGAGTATGCAGTCCGTTTCAAAATGCCGGAAAAAGAAGAGGAAATCGTTGTAGAGGATCAGATTCGAGGACGAGTTAGCTTTGACAGCGGTGAATTTGATGATTTTGTTATTCAAAAATCAAATGGGATTCCCACCTATAATTTTGCAGTCGTTATAGATGATGCCCTGATGGAGATTACCGATGTGATCAGAGGAGAAGACCATCTCTCCAACACTCCCAAGCAGATAATGCTTTATGAGGCCCTGGATTTTTCGCTGCCGAGGTTTGCTCATCTTCCGCTGATACTTTCCGAAGATGGCAGCAAGCTGAAAAAGCGATCTGATAGCGATGCTGTTTATGTGGGCGAATTCCGGGAACAGGGCTATTTGCCCGAGGCACTGGTCAACTTTTTGGCCCTGCTGGGCTGGTCTCCTGGGGCCGAACGGGAGATAATGGATCGCGAGGACCTCATCGAGGAGTTTGAAATCGGTGAGGTGAAAAAGGGCGGAGCAATCTTCGACAGAGAAAAACTGAACTGGATGAACAACCATTATATTAAAGAGGCTGATCTCGATAGAATTATGGATCTGGGTCTGCCATTTTTGCAGGAAGCTGACCTGGTCGATGACGATGTCGATGAAGAATGGTTCAAAAAAGTGCTGGACATCGTCCGGGATGGCCTGGACAATCTGGCTCAGCTGCCTGATGAAGCGGAGCTTTTTCTGAGTGAGCTCACATATGAGGATGAAAATAAAGCACGTGAGCTTTTTGATGATGAAGAGGTGCAGGAAGTTTTGAACTCACTGCGAACCAGAGTTGAAAATTGTGAGGAACTGGATGAAGAGACCGTGAGTGGAATATTTTCTGAGGTTCAGGAGGAAACTGGTGTGGGAGGCCGCAAATTTTATCATCCTCTGCGCTATGCTCTCACCGGCAAGGATTCCGGGCCCAGCCTGGGAGATTTCCTGGCATTACTGGGCCGGTCTGAGGCGCTATCGCGTCTGGAGAGGGCCATAAAACTTGTCGGTTAACCCCCCGACGGCGGCCTGCAGACCTCAGTTCTGACTGTATTGTTATCCTCACGGTTATAAATTAAAATTTACTGGCAATACCGGGAGGTAAAAACGTGAGAATTTATAATTCCCTGACCGGCGAGAAAGAAAAATTTGAACCTCATGATCCAGGCGAGGTAAAAATGTACGTCTGCGGGCTGACCGTTCAGGATTATTCCCATATAGGTCATGTCCGCGGTGCTATAAATTATGATGTAATCAGAAGATATCTGGAGTATCGCGATTATAAGGTCAGGTACATTCAAAACTTTACCGATATCAATGAAAAAATAGTCGACCGGGCTGAAGAAGAAGGGCTGAAACCCATGGAGCTGGCCAATAAATATGCCGAAGCTTACCGGGAGGAACTGCTCCAGTTAAATGTGGAAATGCCGGATCGCTTCTGCCGGGTTTCTGATAATATATCCGAGATAATCGAGATGATCGAAGTGCTGATAGAAAAAGGGTATGCCTATGAAGTAGGCGGTGATGTCTACTTTAGCGTGGAAGAATTTGAAAATTACGGCAAACTCTCCGGTCGAGAACTGGAAGAGATGCAGGCTGGAGCCCGGGTGGAAGTTGACGAAAAAAAGCGCCACCCCGGAGATTTTGCCCTCTGGAAGCAGGTGGATCAAAAGCCCCGCTGGGACAGCCCCTGGGGAGAGGGATGGCCGGGCTGGCATATAGAATGCTCGGTTATGTCTTTAAAGTACCTGGATGGGGCTGTTGACATTCACGGTGGCGGTACCGATCTGGTATTTCCTCATCATGAAAACGAGATAGCTCAGGCTGAAGCCTATACAGGTAAAGAACCATTTGTTAAATACTGGGTGCATAATGGTACGGTCGATCTCGGCGGCGAGAAGATGTCCAAATCGATAGGAAATGTATACCAGACCAGGGAACTTATTGATAGATATTCTGCCGACGAGCTCCGTTATTTTATTCTCGCCAAACATTATCGCAGCCCGATCAACTTTTCTCTGGAGGAAATCGATGAGGCTTCCCGCAGTCTGGAAAATCTGATTAACACCTCCGCGCTCCTGGAGAGATTGCTGGAAAAACTGGAGATCGGAGAGGAAGGTGATTCTCTGGTCGGAGAAGGCCTCGAGAAGCGCCTGGAGGAGCTGCAGGAAGAATTCATAAATGTTATGGATGATGACTTTAATACGGCTCGAGGCATAGCAGTCCTGCATGAGATGGCCGGAGAGATAAACAGCGCCACCGATAATCTGGGCCTGACTGTCGATGCGGAGACCAGAAGAATAGTCGAAAAAGCGGACCGTATTTTTGGAGAGCTGGCCGAGATTTTTGGTTTCGAGCTGCAGCCGGGTGATTCTGCTGGTGCCGGTGATGAGAAGTTTCAGCAGCTGGTGGAATACCTGCTGGAGTTGAGAGAAGAAGCCCGGCAGGAAGAGAATTATCAGCTGGCTGATAGGATCAGAGATGACCTGGCTGAGATGGGCATCGAAGTTGCCGATACCCCCAGAGGCCCGGAATGGAGGCTGGCTGAACATGAATGAGAAGATAGAGGATAACGACCGATCCGGCCAGAACCGGGAGGTAAAGCCCCGGGCTGAGCTGCTGGATTACACCGAGGAGGCGGAGAAAAATGTGGCTGCAGCTGCCCGACTCTGTTATTCCCGGCAGGGAGCTGAGAGGCTGAGAGATGAGATGGGAGAAGAGAAGAAAAAAAAGTTGATCGAAAAGGTTTTGGACCTCGGTCATTATTCGACGCTGGAGCACAGCTTTTTCTCCTTTCATATCGTTTGCAGCCGGGTTGCCAGCCATCAGCTGGTGCGTCAGCGTATCGGTGTGGCTTATAGCCAGAGATCACAGCGATATGTAAGTGAAGATAACTTTTCCTATATAACCCCTCCCTCTATCGAGGAAAATGAAAGGGCGGCCGAAAAATTTCACCATCACATGGATGAGAGCCGCAGGATTTATGGGGAGGTTCAGGAACAGGATATACCCAATGAGGATGCCAGATTTGTGCTGCCCGCTGTGAAAACAAATCTGATGGCTTCTTACAATGCCAGATCCTTATATCATTTCTTTCGCCTGCGCTGCTGCCGCAGGGCCCAGTGGGAGATAAGAACTCTGGCCGAGCAGATGCTTGCTCAGGTCAAGAACGCAGCTCCGACTCTTTTCTCCCGGGCCGGTCCTGACTGCCAGACACGGGGCGAATGTCCTGAAGGCGAGATGAGCTGCGGGCGGCTCGCGGAAGAAAGCGAGGAGGATTAGAAAATGGCCAAAGTTGCTGGCCGAAATCCTGTCTATGAACTGCTTAACGGACCTCGCAGGGTCCATCGACTTATGATTCATTATGAAGCAGAGGGAGAGATTATTGAAGAGATCACCAGCAGAGCTAAAGAAGATGATATTCCTGTGGAGAGAACTACGGCCAGGGAAATCGATGATCTGGCCGAGCTCGATAACCATCAGGGGGTGCTGGCTTTAGCGGAAGATATCGATAACAAAAATCCTGAGACGGTTCTTCAGGCTGTAAGAAACGGCGGGGATATGCCGCGCTTTTTACTGCTTGATCAGATACAGGACCCGCAAAATTTTGGAGCACTGATCAGAACCGCCCGGGCTGCCGGTTTCCAGGCTGTGATATATCCCGGAGACAGAAGCTGTTCCATCACTCCAGCAGTGGTCAAAGCCAGCGCCGGTGCCATCGAATATACGGCTATGTGTCAGGTTACAAATCTCAACCGAACCATGGAGATGCTGAAAGAAGAGGCCGTCTGGTTATTCGGTGCCGAACCTGAAGGCAACACCCTTTACTATGAGGCGGATTTGACCGGGGCTTTAGGAATCGTGATCGGAAGCGAAGGCTCGGGTCTGCGCCGGCTCGTCCGTGAAAACTGTGACTTTCTGCTTGGAGTCCCCGTCAGCAAATATCCCGGTTCCCTTAATGCGTCTGCCGCTGCTGCTGTCGTTATATATGAAGCCGTCAGACAGTCCCGGCTTAACCTTGACTAAAATTACGTCAGCAAGTATAATATAAATTGGAACTGCAATAGGGAGGGGATGACGGTTGGAAGGTAAAGCTCTTGAGGAGATTTCTTACGAGGATTTTACCGAGATGTCCGATGATGAGCTCATCGAACATGTCCGCAATGGAAGCAGCCAGGCGGAAGAGGTTCTCATCAAACGTTACAAGAACTTCGTGCTGGCTAAATCTCGTTCTTATTTCCTGGTTGGGGCCGATAGAGAGGACATAGTACAGGAGGGCATGATCGGACTGTATAAGGCTGTACGGGATTACAAAATCGATAGACTGGCATCTTTTAGAGCCTTTGCGGAGCTCTGCATAACAAGACAGATTATCACTGCTATCAAGGCGGCCACCCGGCAAAAACACCAGCCTTTAAACTCATACGTATCCCTGAACAAACCAGTTTATGACGAGGATTCCGAGCGAACCCTGCTGGATATCCTCAATCGAGGCAATAAAAATGCCAATCCGGAGCGGAGATTTATCAGCAGAGAAACTTATTTTTTGATAGAGGATAAGCTCTACGAAATGCTCAGCGAACTGGAGTTTGATACTCTGAAAGAATACCTCAAGGGCAAATCTTATAAGGAGATAGCTGATTCTCTCGATCGCCATGTCAAGTCTGTGGATAATGCTCTGCAGCGGGTCAAGCGCAAACTGGAGGATTTTCTGGAAAAGCATGATATCGACCATTGAGTTTTAAAATGAATGCCGTCCTGTCGATCTGCTGCCGGCGGTCGATAGGGCGGCATATTAATGAGATATAAATAATTATATACATATTTTTCGGGATCACAGTGGTTCTGGCATACAACAATAATTATCCAAAGGAGGATGATGAGGATGGCAAACAAGGAGAAGTTTGAAAGGACGAAGGAGCATTTAAATTTAGGTACGATAGGGCATGTAGATCATGGGAAGACGACATTGACGGCAGCGATCACGAGGGTATTGGCCAATTATGGAGAAGCAGAGGTAATGGATTTTGACAATATAGATAATGCGCCGGAAGAGCAGGAGCGGGGGATAACGATAGCGACCTCGCATGTGGAATACGAGACAGAAAACCGGCATTATGCTCACGTGGATTGTCCTGGTCATGCTGATTATGTAAAGAACATGATCACAGGAGCAGCGCAGATGGACGGAGCGATACTTGTAGTATCTGCAGCAGACGGACCAATGCCCCAGACCAGAGAGCATATACTGTTGGCCCGTCAGGTAGGGGTACCGGCTATGGTAGTGTATTTGAACAAGGCAGATATGGTGGATGATGAAGAGCTTATAGAGTTAGTGGAGATGGAAGTAAGGGAGTTATTGGACGAGTACGATTTTGACGGAGCGGAGACACCGATAGTGGTAGGATCGGCGCTGGAGGCGTTGGAGAATCCCGAGATAGACGAGAACGAGCATGCAGCCAGCGTGGTTGAGCTTATGGAAGCGGTAGACGAGCATATACCGACCCCGGAGAGAGATGAGGACAAGCCGTTTTTGATGCCTGTTGAGGATGTATTCAGCATAACAGGTAGAGGGACGGTAGCGACCGGTCGAGTGGAAAGAGGCCGGATAGAGCCGGGAGACGAGGTAGAGATAGTAGGGATAAAGGAGACGCAGGATACGGTAGTTACAGGTATAGAGATGTTCAGGAAGTTATTGGACGAAGCGGTAGCAGGAGACAATATAGGAGCCCTGCTTAGAGGTATAGACAGAGAAGAGGTAGAGAGAGGACAGGTGCTGGCAGAGCCGGGCAGCATAGAGCCGTATACGAAGTTCAGCGCGGAGGTATATGTGCTTTCCCAGGATGAGGGAGGCAGACACACGCCGTTTTTTGACGGATATCGTCCGCAGTTTTATTTTAGGACGACGGATGTGACAGGAACGATAAGGCTGCCCGAGGGAGTAGAGATGGTAATGCCGGGAGATAATATAGAGATGCAGGGAGAGCTGATCACGCCGATAGCGATGGAAGAAGGATTGAGGTTTGCTATCAGAGAAGGCGGCAACACAGTCGGCGCCGGTGTCATTACCGAAATTCTCGAGTAA
>NZ_FNGO01000033.1 GCF_900103135.1 Halarsenatibacter silvermanii
GAAGATTTTGAAGAAACTTATCATAAGCGCTATATCGTTGAAAGAAAGATAGCTGAGTTATTCTTTAGACACGGCATGAGGCAGGCTCGATTTTTTGGCAAACGCAAAATAGAGTTCCAGATGATGTGTAAAGCTTTAGCAGTAAACATAAAAAGACTGCCTAAACTGTTAAGCAGTGCGCCAGGAGTATGTCTCAAGAAGGTAAAAAAGGTACTTGGAAGCGGAAATAATGAGAAAAAGGCCACTAAATCGACAGTATAAATGCTGCTTGTGTTTTATTTTTTCGCCTCAAACATTTTTTCGAGAAATTATCGCATATTTTATTTTCAAAGAACGAGGTTTTTCAACGGTCTCCTAGGATTTCCGACGTTACCGACCCGTTAGGGTTGGCAGGTCTTTTGCTGCACAATAAACCCCTTACCCCCTTTTGCAAAAGACATGACAAAGGTAATGTCCAGAAGGGTAGCCGGTCTTTGGCGTAACGGAAATCCTATGTTATACGCCATTTCGACAGTTATGATTCTTTTGTTCTTTCTATTAAAGTAAACAATCCTAATTGAAAATCTTTTATTAATCTTTCTTCTTCATTATGATCACATTTTATAAATATTCTTTCCTTTAATATTTCCTTTAAAATTAATTTATATAGATATAAACCACATTTTAACAAATCGCCATAAACTGGATTAATAATTTTTGTTGAATTCACTTTTTGCCCATGAGAAAATCTTGATCTTACTTCATAAAGTTTTTTAGTAAACGATCTGATTCTATTATTAGCTTTTTTAAATTTTTCCTCTGTTTCTTCAAAAGCTAATAATTTTAACACGTTTGAGGAAAGTTTTTTTCCATCACTTGTATCATCTAAAAATATTGTTTCATAACTAATAACTAATAATAATATTCTATCAATATAATTAAAGCTTTCTAAATTGCGAAAAGCAGAATTTAATATTCTAAATGATCTTATAATTCTTTTAAACCAGTCGTCGTTATAATTATTTTTTAAAGCTACTGATATACCATCAAATAATTTACTCTTTTCTGATATATAATAATTTAATTTTTTTAATTTAGGAGTGGTCTCAGGCAGTACAAAAGTTATATCATCAATAACACCTGAAGAAAACTGTTTATTTACATTTACAAATCCACCTCTAGATAGTGCTAAAGATTTATTATTCGGGTCAAATGTTTTTACAAAAAGCTCAAAATTATCTGGGGCAGCTGGTAAAAGTGGATTATTATTCATTAATGTTAAGGCACTCAAAGCTTGAATTGAATCACTAATCCTATTTAAAGTTTCTTCAGAACAAACATTAAAAAAATCTGATTTATATGAAACCAAAGTAACATCCAATTTATTTCCAACTTGATCTATATACTTACCAAAATACCATTCAAGATAATTTTTGATTTCCTTTGAAAAATCATCTTTTGCTTTTTCAAAAGAAATTAATTCTATATGTCCAAATTTAATATTTTCAGATGATATATAAGGTAGATATTTCATTTGAAATTTTGCCAACTTAAAATCCTCCCACTTAGAAATGGCGTATAACGCCCCTGGGCTTCGCGACGTCTGATCTCCTTGTCCGATATAGCTTGTCTTCTCCTTAAAAACAAAATCATACTAACATAAGTATAATTCCGATTGATTATCCTAAAGATCAGATGTCGCCAAGCCCATGTTATGTGAAGTTGCAACTATCCCCCGTTGTATTTTTTTATTAAAAAATAACACATTCTCAGTCCCATAGCACGCGCAAAACTAGTTAGCTCTTCTTCTGAAAAACCTACTAAAGGATGATGTAATTCGCTTAACAAAGAATAAACCCCTGTTAAAGCATCTTCTTCATTTTCCCCTATAAAATCTTTAGACTTTAAATAAGAAATATAAACTCCCCAACTAGAGATTTCTTTATCTTCTTCTGCATTTTCTATTATTTTCTTAGCTATTGATTTTGCCAAAGTTTCTAAAGCAGTTCTTATATTGCTCAAACTTCCATTAAAATCTGGTTCAGGTTTAATGAATGCATCTGAAGAATTTTCTATCAATAAAACTATATCATCTCTTTTTTGTAAGTCTGAATTTAAAATTTCCTTCTTTAAATTTTCCTCTGCAGAATTGGATCCTTCAATTTCAGGTTCTACCCTCTTTAATTCTCCTTCTTCAATTTTTAATCCCTCTAAAAGCAAACATCTTTTTAATTCACCCCATCTTTCATCAAATTTATATTTAGGATTGACTTTATTTCTATACGTTCGCCTCACCCTCAAAATCTCATCTATAATATCTAAAACTGCTTCTTCTGTACTTTCTGAAATTATTTCTTTAAGTTCTTCTAGGAAATAATCTGTCTTTTTATTATGTTGAATTGAAAATAAAAACTCTCCAAAAGTGTATTTTTCTATTAATACCATAATTTCTGAAAAAGGAAACTCTGAAATAAGTTGATATAAAGAAAGTTTAACTCTTCTTGAAATCATCATACCTCTCCTTTATCAAAAATTAACTCACTGAAAAATATTAATTGCAATTTCATATAACGTCCCTGAGCTTCGCGACGTCTGAGCTTGCCTTCGATACAACTGATCTTTTCCTCAAAAACAACATCCTACTGACATAAGTCATCATGGTCGCTTATTTCCACGGCTCAGATGTCGCTAAGCCCATGTTATACGAAAGATTGCACCGATCATTAAGTATCTAAACATAATGAATGAATTTTTTTCCAATGCTATTTAAAAACACTCTTTCTTCCTTCTCTTCTCCTACACTTTTCCATGTAGGTTTTTTACTTGCTATAAATCCAAAACTTTTTAATCTTTCAATTGAAGCTAAAAGAAGATATGTATTAACTTCTCTTTCTTTAAGGCTTATATTTTTAATCTTTACTGGTTCATTCGAATTATAAAGATAAGTCAAAACATCAAAATCCAATAGAAACATAGAATCTAAACACTTAGTTAAATCAATAAAAGTTTTCCAATCATATTCTTCATTAATATGAGCAATAAATAATCTAGATAAAATTTTAGCCTTTTTTTCCGAAGAAAGTTTATCTATAAATACAATTATTTTGTTAGTTACTTTATTTCGATATTCAGCATCACAATTCATCTTTTCTCTAAATCGCTTCATCTTTTCTTCATCATAATCACCAGTATGAAATTTCTTTAAAAAGGATAGTGTTTTCTTAACAAAATGAGCTTCTTTTATAGCTAAACCAGTTTTACCAACAGTAACAAGTGTTCTAACAAATGGAATTTCTTCAGCAACTTCATTTACCAACTCGTCAAAAGAAAGTTCTGCATATTCAACTGCCAAATCTATAGATGGCTCACATAAACTATCTGACAACAATTCATTAACTTTAAATTCTGGTAAATTGTTCGTCATATTTATTAATCAAACTCCTTTTTATTAAATACATTCCTTTGCTAAAAAATTCTATTTAGCAGTTTTTAGTTTCTTTTTTACAGTTCTTGCAGCACTCTTTTGAAAGAATAACCTCCTGTTTATTCTCGGCAGCAATGAGATGTTGAACGGTATTTATTTTATCTCTCCAGTTGAATTAATTCTCATATTTTTAAACACCAAAAGGATATGGATCTGCTTTTTTCACCTTGAAGCAAGAAAAGCAAGTGGCAAAATTTTTATTTCCCTTTTAATATAAAATTCTGATATTTTCATAAAAAACCTGCATGAAAATTACTTATAAGAGGTTAATTCCCTCTTATATCTCCGATCCATGTCCTACACCACAGTTTAGAAAAAAGATTTGCCGCTAACTACCGATACAATGCCTGCAATTCACCCAGTTACCTTCCCATTCCTAAAATTCTTGAGTGCCTCCTCCATCTCATCATCCACTATATGAGTATAGATCATAGTAGTGCTTAAATCAGCGTGTCCTAATGCTTTCTGTACAAGCCTAATCTTGCCTGTCTCTCTATAGAGGTCGGTGGCGAATGTGTGGCGAAGTGTATGTGGGCTTATGTTTTTATCTATACCAGCTTTCTCCGCATATCTCTTTACCATATCCTGCACATACCTTCTATTTATCTTATTACCCACAGTCCCCTTGCTCATCGATGTAAATACATAGTCTAAAGATTCACCGGCTTTTTCTGTCTGCTTCTCCTTCCAATTTCTTATAAGTTCTAAATTTTCCTTACCTATCCAGAGATTTCTGTCCTTTCCGCCTTTGCCTTCTCTAACTGTAATTTTCCCCGAGGTTAAATTAATATCTTGCCATTTTAAATTAACAGCTTCCGCCAATCTCAACCCAGTACATAACATCAGCTTCAGCATAACGTAATTTCTCTCACCGGTAATATACCTGGGATTGGGCTGCTCTAACAATCTCTCCTGCTCCTCTTCTGTCAAAACCACGGGAATTTTTCTTTTAGGCACAATTTTTTCCTCCTACCCCAATTTTAGAGGATAACTCGTATATGTCATGTTCTATGAGTTATTTAACACTTAAATCCAGCTTAACATCTTCCGGAAGGAAAGCAAAGTATATTATGAGTTATATAACAGGTTTGAGGCTGAATGAAATCTTCTAACGAAAAAAATAAAACTGGATTATGAAATGTTATATTCAAATTTTATGCTCTTATCTGAACTATGAAACAAAAAAGTTTTGCCATTTCATAAGCCTATTTTCCAACATCTATTTTTTCGGGCTATTGTGTTATGCTAAATTTTCTAAATACTTTTGAATTGCCTATTACCACAGAAGCTTTCATTTTCACAGCAAAAATGGGCTTTTTTATCCTGAACACATAAAATAGAGAGTGATATATCCTGCTTGGAAAGTTTCCGGCCTTGAAGATAATGATTAAAAAGCCTGCTGCCTTGTTTTTGTATTAATTTCTGTTCCCTGCAAAAAAACCTTATTTACGGATTTAATGTTTTCAATATTTTCTAAAGGATTTTCATCCAAAACTAAAAGATCAGCTCTTTTTCCTGATTCAATGCTGCCTGTAAAAGAAGCAATTCCAAGAAGTTCAGCGCCTACAGAAGTAGCAGATTTAATGGCTTGCATGGCTGACATGCCGTGTTTAACCATCAAAATCAACTCAAAAGCATTATCTCCATGTCTATTGAAAGGAGAACCAGCATCCGTACCCATAGCAATTTTGACTCCTTTCTGATATGCCATTTTAAAACTTTTGATATGATCTTCAATGATTTTTTCAGCCTTTTTAACTGCATATTTCGGAATGTTTTCTTCCTCTCCTTTGCGAGCAATCCAGTATATAGCTGATAATGTAGGAACCAAAAAGATATTTTTGTTGACCATCATTTCCGTTGTTTCTGTATCTAAAAAAACACCATGTTCTATAGAATCAACTCCAGCATTGATAGCATTTTTTATTCCTTTATTACCCTGGGCATGCGCAGCTGCTTTTATATCAGCCTTTTTCGCTTCTTTTACTGCAGCCTTCATTTCTGTTTCTGTCAATTGCGGTGCTCCTGGTTTCATTCCCTCCGTCAATACTCCTCCTGTAGCCATTAACTTAATAAGATCTGCCCCTTTTTTTATTTGCTGTCTTGCTCCTCGACGCAATCCTATTTTTCCATCCACTTCTCTAGCTATAGGCCAACCATGACCACCTGTCATGGTTAGACTGCGTCCTGAAACTACCATATTAGGAGTGGGTAATTCATTATCCTGGCAATATTTTTTAATTGTTATTTCAATGTTATTTTTACCTCCCACATCTCTAATAGTAGTTATTCCAGCCTGTAAAGCTTTTTGAGCATTTTTAAGAGATCTGACAGCAGTGCGAGCATCAGATTCTTTAGTTAAAATGTCGAGAGGATCAGGAGAAGGTTTAAAACAAATATGAGTGTGGGCATCAATTAAACCCGGGAGGATAGTTTTCCCTTGTAGATTGATAATTTTTGCTTCATCAGGAATAGATATCTTTTCTGCGGAGCCGCAGGAATCAATAACTCCTTTTTCGTTGATTAAAATTACTCCATTATTTATCCCTTTATCACTTACCCCGTCTATTAAAGTAATATTTTTGAATGCACGCAATTATTTCACCTCAAATATTAAATTGTGGGTTGAAAAACATTTTTGCCAGAGCCCTGGTGAATATACAAGGCTCTGGCAAATAAAATAAGCAATACTTTATAGACTCAAATTACAACTAATTATCTTCTAAATACGCTTCGCCTGCAAAAATGTATTCTCTAGGATGATGGAGAAGTCCTTCCACGCCTTCTCTAACAGCGTTTATTTGCACTTCACTATGCAAGAAAATCCAGGGCGCTTCCTCCCAAATTATTTCTATTGCTTCTTCATAAATTTCTTCTCTCCGTTCTGGCTGAGGCGTCACTCGAGCTTGATCAAGCAATTCATCCACTCTTTCATTCCCTAAATAAGTATAATCAAAACCTTTAGGAGCCCATTCAGAAGAATGAAATAAAGGATATAAACCATTATCACTATCGCCAGTCATATTGCCCCAGCCTAAGATATACATTTCATGCTCGGATTCTTCCGGAGGTTCACTGAGAAATTCCAAATACGTTACCCATTCCATGGTTTCCAAACTGACTTCTATTCCTATTTCAGCTAATTGTCCCTGAATTGCTTCTGCAATAGTTTCATCCATCATATATCTTCCAACAGGATGATGAAGGGTGGTTTCAAAACCATCCTCATAACCAGCTTCTGCCAACAGTTCTTGAGCTTTCTCAGGATTATAGTCATATCTGTCCTGCTCGGCATATCCAAATGTACCAGGAGCTACGGGAGCATCAGAAGGACGCCCGGCTCCTTCCATAATTTCTTCCACAATTGCCTGATTATTTATTGCGTAATTAAGAGCCTGCCGAACTTTCACATCATCTAAAGGTTCAACTTTAGTATTGAGACCAGTATATATAGTTCTCAAGCTTGATTCTTCAATTATATTGATGTCCTCAACTTCGAGCAATCTATTTCTTTCACGTGGTGGAATAAACATAGCAGCGTCAACTTCACCAGTTTCTACTTGAACAACACGACTAGAATCTTCGGGTATAATTTTAAAAGAAACTTTCTCGAGGTAGGCATTATCGCCCCAATAATCTTCATTGCGTTCTAAAACAATTTCTTCTCCCCGGGTCCAGTCCACAAATTCAAAAGGACCTGTGCCAACAGGATTGGTTGAAAAATCTTCACCATATTTTTCTACAGCTTGAGGACTAACCATTCCCATAAAACCATGTGAAGATAAATTAGTTATGAGCGGAGCAAAAGGCTCATCGGTATGAATTTTTACAGTGTAATCGTCAATTATTTCAATCTCAGTAATTTGATCGATTAAAAAAGCGAACGGAGAAACCTCATCGAGAAGTCTTTCAAGATTAAATTTGACTGCTTCCGCGTCAAAGTACTCCCCGTCATGGAATTCAATACCTTCTCTTAGATAAATTTTAAATTCTTTTCCATCCTCAGAAATATTATAATCTTTTGCTAACTCAGGCACTATTTCCCCCTCGGGAGTCATGTCAAAAAGGTTTTCTATGCTGTGTATCATAACCATAGCAGCAGGTGATGACTCAGCATTAGCTGGATCTAAAGATTCTGGATCAGAGCCGATAGCAATACTTAAATCTCCTCCTTCTCGAGCCTGAATAGGACTCAGCGTAAATCCAACAAAAAAGATTATAAACAAAACACAAATTAAAAATTTGTTCTTCATGAAGATTTACCCTCCTTCTTGTTTGATTAATATTTCACTCGATAATTGAAAAAAGTTTATATCATCAATTATAGACTTTTTTCTCACCCCCTTCCAACTGCTAGCTACTCTTTATCCTGGATTAAATACAAATTTTACAGCTTTTTGGTTCATATATTTTTTGGACTCTTCTCCATCTCATACCCTCTGAGTTTTTTATCATGGCAGATATTCTGCCACTTTTAGCTCTATACACCGACAAAACGAAGAAAACAGCATGCATAATTTTTTTGTTTCTGTCGTTTGAAAAAAGTACTTAAAGTGGAATCGGTCATCTCCAAGTTTTCTTTTTGTGGTAAAAAACCATTATTTTCTTTCTAAGCCTATTATACAAGCACATAATAATATTTATTTCATTATTCAAAGCTTGCAGCATTATTTCAAACAAAAGATATTTTTAGTTTGAGTTAACTTGTTGTGGGTAATACAATATACGTACTAAATTAACTCAAGGGCAGGGGAGTTAACTGAGGTCTCACACACTTAAATTTGTTATCGTTGACTCTCTTTACAAAAGCTAACTGATAAACAGCAATTCAGACATACAAACCCCTGCTAATTAAAGGTACAGTTCCAATTCGATTAACTCGCTATCTTTGGTTTTATACTGGACTTTTTGACACGTTCCTGCATATATCTTTTAAAAACCGATAGGAAGCTCCTTCTGCCGGTTCACTGGTCTTTTTGAAAAACTGATCCTCTGATGGTTTCTGATTGCTTTTAAACCTTCTGAAGACTTTCTTACGGGAAACTTCCTCAGTTTCCGATTCTTCTTCCTTCAAAAGCAATCTTTCCAGTTCATCCCGTTCATGAGCTATAATCACCCGGGAGATGTTCTCAACTCCTTTTTCACTCCAGCTTATGCCCTGTTTTTTTAGTCTGTCAGCTAAAATGTAATCCACATTGGATTCTATAATTCCCATACCCCGGGCCTCTTCGGGAGTGGGAATATCCTTCTCTCTGTAATCCAATATGTTATCCCAGTGATCAAGTATATAATTTTTTAAATCCTCCACTTTCTTTTTATCCTTCTGAGTTCTGCGATAACCTTTGGCCTCATTAAGTAATTCTATCGTCTTTTCCTTATCATGCTCTGTTACTGCTTTTCGTACTCTGGGCAAAAATTCCGATCTTCTCAATCCTCTCAATAAATTCCTCTGCAGATGATAGCCATCCAGCATCCGGTAATTCAAAAAGGGAAGATAGATCCTGGCTTTATCTATCCAGCCTGCTCCATCTCCATTAAGAACTGTCACCCCTTTACTGCCCAAATCATAATGCTGCCAGATATTTATGCCCATTTCCTGCCAGAACTGATCGCTTTCAGCACAGCCTCCAAATACCTTCTTGTTCTTGACTCTATATTCCGGCGAATTTAAATATCTTGTCTCCCAGCCTGTATAGGCCACACCCAGCTTTATCTCCAGGTGTGACCTTCCTTCCCCATCATTCTGAAATTTACCACCACTCCATCGGCTTCTATAAATAAATGATCTGTTTTATCGGCATCTTCTTTTTTTTCCTGAACTACACCGTGTTCGTAAGTTTTCTTTCGCTCTTTTTCCAGTTCCTCCTCTTTTTTCCCCCTAAATCCTGCACCCAGCTGTGCAGCGAAGAAGCACTTACGTTAGCTCCCAGCATATCAATTGTCCTGGTTGCTGACTTGCGATAGGAAAGATCTCTAACCATCGTTAAAGCCTTCTCTTTGACCAGGTTAGAGACCCTGTCATACCTGGGCAGTTTTAACATTTCGTCTAAAAGGTATCTGTATTCATCTGCTTCCCTGTCATAATAATATCTGCGCTGAAAGGTTATCTCACCAAAAGATGTAACTAAAGTTCTCTCTCTTATTCCTTTCACCTTAAATTTATCTTTATCTCTTGTCTCCATTATTGCTTCATCCAAATCCTTAAAAACCTCAACTAAAAATTCTATGAATCTCCTGCGGAATATCCGTAATAATTCCTCTTCTATACCCTTGAAACTATCTCCTCTATATAGTACACTTAAAATCAGTTTCATCATGGGTCTCACACTCCTTTATTTGGTATTGGTTGTGTGAGACCCATTCTATATTTTTATGCCTTTTTCCTGCCTCTACCCACAAAAAGAAAACTCAAAGAAAATTTCGAGGCTCAACATCTTCACTTTTACGCCTTCCGCCAGCTGCTAATAGTAGTTTTTATCCCTATATGATCCACCACTCCTCTGAGATCTTTAATAATGATAAAGTCTCCTGCTTCAAAAGGTTTATCTATAATGGTCGTAAAATAACTAAATATATCTGCTAGAATTGATTGAAAAGCAAAACCTATGGCAATAACCCCTCTCCCCCAAAGATATACAGCTATATTATTTTTTGAATTTATAAAATCACAGGGATATATTCAGATGATGGTGGTGATGGATGAGGAGAGGGAGGGAGACGTATGATATATTAAAGCTGCAGCAGTATCAGTACAACCAATCCCACCAAAAGCCCGCTGATGAGCGTATAGCCCAGGCATTTTTTCACTATATCGCCCTCGACACCCTCCAGGCCCACTATAGCTGTCCCCATAAGTATTTTGGCGGGGGCTATGGCCGAGCCCAGAGAACCCCCTATAGACTGGGTGGAGGCTATCATGTAAGGGGAGTGATCGAGCAGTGTGGCTGCATCTATCTGGAAGGCGCCGAAGAGCACGTTGGAACTGGTATTGCTGCCGGTGAGGAAGGCGCCCAAAATACCGATGATCGGCGAGATAACTGGAAAGAAGGCGCCGCTGAAACCCGCCATGCCCCGGGCAAAGGTGTAGACCATGCCCGAATCGTTCATGAGCGAGGCCAGTATCATCAAAAGGAAGACGGTCAGTATCGAGGTGTTTGCCCGGCTGTAGCTCTCGGCCAGGATATTCTTCCAGGCTTTACTATTGAGGTGTCCTCTCAGCCGATAGAATATCAGCCCGGCGGCAGAGGAGAGCACCAGAAAGAAAAAGGGGTGGGTGAAAAACCCTATAGGTGAGAATTCTGCCTCGGGGCTTACTTCGAAGCCCAGGCCAGTTGTGAAGCCGGGAAAAGACAGGGCCAGCTCCCACCCGGGCAGGAATGCTGCTATAGGCGGCAGCTGGGCTAAAAGCACCGCGCCGATCAGCATGATATAGGGGAAAAGTGCTGCCTTTAAAGACATGACATTTCCCGGCAATTCGGCCCTCTCACCCGTGCGCAGAATCAAAATGGCCAGAAACAGGCCCGAGCCGGTAAGGCCCGCCAGCAGTGAACCTATATGGGGAAAGCCCATCCAGGCGGCAAAGACCATCATCGCCCCCATCGCCAGTGAGATGGGCAGCACATATTTGATCTCCTTTTTCACCGCTTTGAGCCCGCCGTAGACATGGACGGTAAAGAGACCGGTGGTAAAGATGGGCAGAAAGAATAATAAGGCCATAACGGTTCCCAGGCGCACAGGCTCCAGCCCGGTGACGAGCTGGAGGGCATAGAAGGAGGAGCCCATGGAGCCAAAACTTATAGCCCAGGAGTGTCCAATGAGCACCGTGGTGAGGGCAATGATCGGTTTATAGCCTATGCCAGCCAGCATAGCCCCCACAATGGCCACCGGCACACCGAAGCCGGTTATCCCCTGAATAAAAGAGGAAAAGGCCCAGCTCAACCCCAGCAGTTTAAGTGTTCTGTCACCGCCAAGGTTGTTTATGTATATTTTCATCGAATCGAAGCCGCCGGCCCTGTTGACAATATTAAAGAGGATTACAGCCCCGGCAATGATGAGTATCACATAGAGGCTCAGCATCCCCCCTTTGCCGGCCGAAATCGCCATCTGAGCCGGCTGCATCTCAAATACAGTCAGGGCTAAAAATCCTGCCAGTCCCAGGCTCAGAATTGCTGATAGATAGGAAGGCAGTTTGAGATAGGAGATAAAAAATAGAAGCATTGCTATCGGCATAATGGAGATTATCCAGAGCAGTGTTGTGAATTCCATTTTGTGGCCTCCGTTATATATGATTGGTTATAAATAATAAATTCTTCAGTTTAAGCTTCTGCCCCTTCATATTTTTTCCAGGAGTTATGAATGTGGTTTTCCATGGATTTACTGGCTTTTTTCGGAGAACTATGGATTATGTGTTTGATGATCTCCTCGTGTTCCTTTATTGTCTGCCAGGACCTATCTGTAGTATCAAAAACCTGAAATGTAAACAGGGTAATCTGGTGCTGAATATTTCTATAAAGCTGAATGAGGTGCTTGTTGTCGCTGGCTTTTATAATGCGGGCGTGAAAGGTATTGTTGTATTCGCCGAACTTCTCCATATCCCCTGCTTTCAGTGTGTTTTTTCCTCTGTTATGTAGATCTTTCAACTTTTCTTTTCCTTTCTCTGAAATTCTTTTAGTGGCCAGTTTGCAGGCATAACTCTCCAGAGCATTTCTGGATTCGTAAATTTCCCTAACCTCCTCCAGAGTAAACTCTCTCACCCTGTAGCTTTTATAAGGAGGTTTCATTAAAATACCTGTATTTTCCAACTCTTTTAGGGCTTCTCTGACTGGAGTATTGCTCACTTCAAATTCTTCTGCCACACTTTCTATCGTGAGCTTTTCCCCAGGAGAATATTCTCCGTCTAAAATTGAATTCAGCAGCTGGTCGAATATCCAGTTTTTAATCTGGCCTCGTTCGGTAAGATTTTGACTGGAATCCTCAGACAAAAAGGAATTTCTTTTCACCGCTATTATCCCTCCGGTGACTTTTAAATGGTTTACAATTCGCTTTATTGTTAACATAGACTAAATTAAATGTCAAATGTAAAGTGTGAAAAATAGCAATACAGCCGCTAAACACCGATTATACAGGCAAATACAGGGTTAATTTTAAATGTTATTGAATAAAATAAGATATATGTATAGACAGCGGGCAAAAATTTGACATTTGACATTCTTTTCTGAATTTGTTATTAATGAATTAACAGATACTAAGGAATGGTAGATCTGAAACAACAAACAAGGAGGGATAATTTTTAAAAACTATTATTTTTCCAATCAGCAGCCAGAAGTGAGAAATTTAGTATCAGGAAAAATAATTGAAGGAGGATACACTTAAGATGATTAAAAAGTTGGGGAATAAGGTATTTATTGCTTTTCTCTCGATAGCGCTGGTATTGACTCTGGGCTTTGCGGTTTCGGGTGAGGAATTTCCCCAGGACACCATCGAATTTACGGTACCTTGGAGTCCGGGGGGAGGCAGTGACACATTGATGAGAATAGTCAGTCCCTATTTAGAAGATGAATTGGGCACAGATATTGTAATTCACAATAGACCAGGGGCCAGTGGAACAGTTGGATTGGAAGAACATTATAATGAACCGGATACAGGTTATTACATTGGACAGGTCCATGAGGGACTTATAGTTTCTCATTATGCGGACATAACAGACCTGAATTTTGATGATTTTGAACTTGTAGCCGGAATTACCAACTCTCCTCAATATTTGGCTGTAGCTGACCATACACCTTATGATACCTTCCCCGAATTTGTCGAATATGCTCAAGAAAATCCTGAAGAAGTAACCGCTGGAGTTACCATGATGGGAATTCCACATTTGCAAATTATGATGTTAGAAGAAGCAATTGATGCTGATTTCAGCTATGTCGGTTACGAGGGTACCGGTGAAAGAGTGGAAGCTATTGCTGGAGGTCATGTAGATATTATTCCCGTAGATTATGCATCAGGGTATGAATACGTTGAAGGAGACTATATTGATTTTATAGCTCAGGCCAGCGACGAAAGACAGGATGAATTACCTGACCTTAAAACCATTCAGGAATACGGTTATGATGTTACCTGGAGGATTGTCAGGTCAGTAGTAGTTCCTCCTGGAACTTCTGATGAGAGGATAGAAGTGCTTGAAGATGCTCTGGCCGAAATAGCTGAAGACGAGGAATTTCAGCAGGATATCCGGGATGCTGGGGCAGAAGTGTTCTATATGAGCAGCGAAGATTTGGAGGAATATTATACCGAGTTCGATGAAATGGCCGAAGAACTGATGGATCAATAGTTTGATAAAAGAGAAAAGAGTTACATTATTAGTTAATTTTACTCCCCGGATCAAATGTTTTTGGTCCGGGGAGGTTATTATGTGTGCTTCGTAACCTATACCGATAGTAGATGAAAGTTCTACCTGTGCTGAAAGTATGGCTGATAAGGTTGAGATACTGGGACACTCACAAACGAAATGGGTGAGCGAACTGGGGAAAACAAACTTCGGCCTAAGTCAATAAGAGCAGCACATGAAGCCGACAGTGGCAGGGTGTTCACCGTGAGGTGGAATCCAAAGAGCCTGAGGCGAGCTATCAGTCCGGAATAATATATGAACCAGAGGTGGCATTCATCAGCATCGACCCGCCATAGTAACGGGGAAGTTCAAAGCTGGCTTGTGGGTCATAGGAGCATGTCAGGCTGATGGGTGTGATTAGGGCTGGAATGATAGCAAGATGGTATAGATGACCGGAGGAGGTCTTTGATGGTTCCTGTCGGAACCGGCAGAGATAAGCCGAGGTATAATCCAAACGGGAAAGCTGAGGTAAAGCCATTACAGAAATCAGAGGACATCATAGTAGTGATGAGGGCTGGGCCGATGAATGTCAGGCGACTGACAGGAGGAAAAAACCAGCCGGAGCGAAGGATGTCTACGCTATTGAAATTCAAAACGTGACATGAGTGGCACATGGGGTATAGCTGTTTAAACACCGGCTTAGGGCCGGTGGGGCCGGCAGAAAGACGGAAAGGGAAGTCATAACCTTGAAGTCAGAAAAAGCCGGCAGCACAGCCACCTGAGTAGTGATATACCGGAGGGGGCGATTGGCCTTTTGGCCTAGAGACGCGGTCGGTAATATCGTGAAGGACAAGGCCCTGTGAGCAGTAATGTCAGGTGGAGGATTGGTAAGTGACAGGATAGGCAGGTGCAAGATGACAAAGCGCACCTACTACACATTCAAGGACAGGACACTGGATAAGTGGAATATGGATCACGCAGCCCACACAGTCTTTGCCAATGATGGCAGTGCCGGCATAGATAACCAGGATATAGACGATTTCAGAGATAACTACAGGCAGAATATGAGAGAGCTTTTAAGACAGCTCTGGAATGAAACCTATGAACCTTCACCGGTACTGAGAGTGATGATACCCAAGGACAGCGGAGGAGAAAGACCGCTGGGTATCCCCACTATCAAAGACAGAATAGCTCAGGAGACGGTAAGAAGAATATTGGGTCCTATCTTCGAGAAGATATTCTGTGACTGCTCTTATGGTTTCAGGCCCAACCGGTCAGCTTTAGAAGCTATAGAGAAGGTGGAGGAGTACAGAGAGCAGGGATATACACATGTAGTTGATGCTGATATAAAAGGCTACTTTGATAATATAGATCAGGACCTGCTTCTGGATTTTGTCACCGAGAGAATAAATGATGGCTGGGTGCTCAGACTGATAAGGTCGTGGCTTGCTGCAGGAGTCATGACGGAAGATGGACTTGAAGGCACGCCCAAAGGCCCCCCCAGGGAGGAGTAATCTCTCCTCTATTAGCCAACATTTATCTGCATCAGTTCGATAAGGAGATGACCGATAGAGGTTACAAAATGGTCCGTTATGCGGATGATTTTGTAGTTCTGGCCAAGTCCAAAAGAAAAGCTAAAAGAGCCATGGAAGTTACAGAGGAGATAATCTCGGAAAAACTCAACCTAAAATTACATCCTGAGAAGACTGAACTCACCAACTTTGGCAGAGGCTTTGAGTTTCTGGGCTACGAATTCATTGCCTGGCGTTATAAACGCCCCCGGAGTAAAGCCCTGGATAAGTTCAAGGATAAAATCAGGGAGATAACCAGAAGACAGCAGCCGTTTTCGCTGGAACTGGTTATAGCCAGACTCAATCCGGTAATACGGGGCTGGGCAAACTACTTCGGTCATGGCAATGTTAAGGAGTTATTTCGCAGACTGAATGAGTGGATAAGAATGCGCTTAAGGTCGTACAGGGAAGACAAGAAAGCTCACTACCATCAGAATAGAAGAATCCCAACTGCTGAATTAAAACAGTTGGGACTCAAATCACTTACCGTCAAGTCCTGAGGGGAGTGAAATACCATCCGCGGTGACGCGGAGTCGATAACTTACTCCCTGGAAAGGGGCAACAATAGCGGAAAGCTGTTTACGGGAGAACCGTATGCGCAGTTTGACGAGAGGTCCCAGCCCTAAAAGGTTGGTCCTACTCTATATTATGTCGATTTTAGATAGAAAAACAACTTTTGATGGGAATCAAGGGGGTAGCTTAATTGAAAGCGATTTTTGAAGCGATTTTCCTGGTATTTATGATAATCGCAAATTTATTTTTTTTATTGCAGATTGAAGAATTCCCTCAAGAAGGCTGGGACGAACTGGGGCCGGCTGCATATCCAAGACTTATTTTGCTGGTAATGCTGCTAATTTTGATATACTTGTTTATCAGAGTTGTCATAAAATTACTGAAGATAAGAGGGACGGGATTTAACTTTAGCTTAAATACAGGCAGAAATATAATAATCAAGTATAAAAAAGTTTTAATAAGTATTTTACTGTTCTTATTATATATTTTTTCTATAAATTATGCAGGATTTCGTTTATCAACATTTAGCTATTTGCTTGTTACCCAATGGATCCTGAGCCCGCGCAAAAAGAAAAATCTACCTCCAATTATTATAGCTAGCTTACTGATTGGCTTTGGAATACCTTTTTTCTTTGAAACCTATTTAGGTGTCATGTTTCCACAGGGGATTTTATTTCAATAGAAAGACGATAATAGGAGGTAAAAAATGTTTAGAATAGACCTGCTTCTTTTAGGTTTATTTGAAATTGTCCAGTTAAATGTATTATTATATATGTTCATAGGGGTAATAGGGGGTATTGTTCTTGCAGCAATTCCGGGATTTACTATAACAATGGCTGTGATACTTGTACTTCCTTTTACTTTCGGCATGGCCCCGATAGAAGGAATAGCCACTATGGTTGCAGTTTATGTGGGCGGTATGTCAGGAGGTTTGATAACTGCTGCCCTGATTGGCATACCAGGCACCCCGTCAGCGGTAGCCACAACTTTTGATGCTCATCCCATGGTTAAGAAAGGAGAACCAGGAAGGGCTCTTGCGATCGGAATCTGGGCCTCAACTATTGGTTCCTTTTTCAGCATGTTGATCATGGTAACGGTCGCTCCCCAAATAGCAGATTTTGCCCTGCAGATGGGGGCTTGGGAATACTTTTCCCTTATAGTTTTTGCTCTTACCATAGTGGCTTCTCTTACCGGCGAATCATTTTTGAAGGGTATCGTTTCGGCACTTGTTGGCCTTCTCCTGGCAACAATAGGGACTGACCCCATGACGGCCGTTTCCAGATTTACATTCGGATTTGGCTTTCTTAATGCCGGTGTGGAGTTTCTGGTGGTTTTGATCGGAGTTTATGCTGCCTCCCAGCTCTACAGAGAACTGGAGATAGATCCGAAGGCTTCACAGGAAGAGGATGATAAGGGGCTGGTTACAGGTGATATTTCCCTGGATATAAAGGAAGCTTTGAAAATCGTGATCAGGCAGCCAAAAAATTTGATTAGATCTTCTATCGTGGGCACCATTGTAGGAGCGATACCCGGTGCTGGAGGGAGTATTGCCAACATAGTTGCCTATGATCAGGCTAAAAAGGGTTCTGATACCCAATCATCAGAGAATTTTGGCACCGGCATTCCCGATGGAGTTATAGCTTCGGAATCGGGCAATAATTCTACAGCTGGTGGAGCGCTGATTCCTACTATTGCCTTGGGTATCCCCGGCGGGGCTATAACAGCGGTTATGATGGCGGCATTGATGATCCATGGAATTAATCCTGGGCCGATGCTCATCGATAATGAACCAGCGATGGTTGGTAGCATATTTGTTGGATTTTTTATAGCAACATTAATGATGCTGGTAGTTCAGCTAATCGGGGCTAGATTTTTTCTTAGAGTATCTACCTTACCGAAATATGTTCTTGTGCCTTCTGTACTGGCCCTGTGTGCTGTTGGTTCTTATGTACTCAACAGTCGAGTTACCGATATTTATCTGCTTTTCATTATAGGTATTGTGGGTTATCTTTTCCTTAAATTCGATTTTGCCCGGGCGCCGCTTATACTTGGTGTCATTCTGGGGCCGATAGGAGAGACTAATTTGCGGAGAGCATTGATGCACGATCCCGATATCACACTTTTCTTTACCCGTCCTATATCTCTCGCCTTTTTGATTCTGGCTGTTATTTCGGTGCTCTATTCCACGAAACAGTTGAGATCTGGATCTGGAGGTGCTGCAGATGAAGGATAAAAGAGCTGTGTATCTGCTGAAAAATATGACCTGGCCAGAAGTGGATGAGGCTTTGCAGAATGTGGAGTATGCTCTAATCCCCATAGGTTCGCACGAACAGCATGGACCTCATATTGCGGAAAGTTGTGACAGTGTTAGGGCTGAGATATTTTCTGAAATGTTGGGCGAGAGGCTCTATCCTAAGGCTTTGGTCGTGCCCACGGTAAATTTTGGTGTCTCTCCCCATCATATGCCTTTCTCGGGGACCATAACACTTTCTCCCAATACACTGATTTCGCTGCTGCGAGATATAGTAAGCTCCCTCTACCAGCACGGCATTGACAGGGCTGTATTCGTGAACTCTCACGGGGGAAATGATGATACACTCGGTGCGGCCCTGGATGAGATCAGAGAGGAGTTTGATGTCACACTGGCCGCTTTTAAATATACAAACTTAGCAGAAGAAGCCATCGCCAGCAATGTGGACTCCGAATATTTTGGGCATGCCTGTGAACGCGAGGTTTCCGAGGTTAAATATCTGGCTCCGGAGATACTCCGCGAAGACAGAATAGAAAAGGGCAAAATAAAAGAGGGAGCAAAGGTTAAGAAAACAGCTCTAAATCTGGGAATAGATTTCGACCGGTATACGGAGAATGGGGCACTGGGTGATGCCAGAAAAGCCAGCAGGGAGGCTGGCGAGGAAATTGTGGAAGAGGCTCTGGATAGAGCGGAAGAACTTATAGAGGAATTTATGGAGGTGGATTGATCTGCTCCTTGAATTTAATGAATGAAGGTGAAAGGCCCCGTAGGCGGGGCTTTTTTCTATGTGTGCTTCGTAACCTATACCGATAGTAGATGAAAGTTCTACCTGTGCTGAAAGTATGGCTGATAAGGTTGAGATACTGGGACACTCACAAA
>NZ_FNGO01000034.1 GCF_900103135.1 Halarsenatibacter silvermanii
TCACGCCGATAGCGATGGAAGAAGGATTGAGGTTTGCTATCAGAGAAGGCGGCAACACAGTCGGCGCCGGTGTCATTACCGAAATTCTCGAGTAAATCACCGGTTCGAGAGACAGGCCGGGAAATCAGATCTGATTTTAGCCTTCCGCATGTGCGGCTCTGCTGCACATGCTTTTTTATCGTGCTCGTTTTCCTGCTTCAGTTTTTGACTTTTTATTTAGAATATGATAATGTTGTTAAAGTCAGCAGGTGCCTGAACAGCAGTGACGAAGTTTATGGCTGGAAAAAATTGATTTATGATCTAACCACGGGAGGTGGCTTGCTGTGAGAGAGGTTATCACTCTGGAATGTGAAGAATGCAGGAGCAGGAATTATACCAGCAAAAAGAACAGCGATAATGATAGGGACAGGCTCGAACTGAAAAAACACTGTCCTGAGTGCATGGCTCATACAGTTCATAAGGAAACCAAGTAATTTTTTTAAAGTCAAATAGACTGGTGATGGAGAAAATACAGGGGTGAAATTAAGTGCTGTTAAATAAATTGGGATTTATCAACCGGGTTACCGGTTTTTTTAAGAAGGTAAAAAGCGAAATGAAGAAGACCACATGGCCCAACAGAGATGAATTAACTTCCTATACGACGATCGTGCTGCTCACCTGTCTGGCATTGATAGCTTTTCTGGGTGTGGCCGACGTCTTGATCAGCAATATAGTAACTCCTTTCTTTATGTAAGTCGGCAAAAAGATATATCTGAGGCTACGGCCTGCGGTGAGGAGGATTTTATAGTATGGTTGAAATTGAAGGGAGCAGCCGTGAGGAAGCCAACTGGTATGTTATTCATACTTATTCAGGACATGAAAAAAAGGTCAAGACCAACCTGGAAAAAAGAATTGACAGCACCGGGGTTGATGACAAAGTTCATCGAGTTCTGGTGCCTACCGAGGAGAAAATTGAGAGGGAAGATGGCGAGGATAAGGTTGTAGAAAACAAGCTGTTTCCCGGTTATGTTCTGATTCAAATGGAGATGAGCGATGATGCCTGGTATGTGGTGCGCAACACGCCGGGGGTAACAGGGTTTGTCAGCAGCGGGACCAAGCCTTTACCTCTCAGCGCAGATGAAGTCGAACATGTACTGGCCGAAGTCGAATCGAAAGCTCAAAAGATTGAAATAGATCTGGATCCCGGTGATCCTGTTGAGATCAGAGATGGAGCATTTAAGGACAATACCGGGGTGGTCGACGAAGTTTATCCGGAACAGAGAAAAGCCAGAATTTTGGTCGACATTTTTGGTCGCGAAACTCCTGTCGAGCTTGAACTCGATCAGTTTGAGAAAACCTAAAGGAAAGGAGGGATACGATGGCTAAGAAAGTGATAGCTGAAATCAGCCTGCAGATACCGGGTGGACAGGCCAATCCGGCGCCTCCTGTGGGTCCGGCTCTGGGCCAGCATGGAGTAAATATCATGGAGTTCTGCAAAGAATTCAATGCAAGAACCTCTGATAACGAGGGAACACTTATCCCCGTCGAGATCAAGGTGTATGCGGATAGATCCTTTGATTTTATTACCAAATCTCCGCCGGCTTCTGTTCTGCTCAAGCAGCACGCTGATGTCGAAAAAGGTTCTGGTGAACCGGCAAGCGACAAGGTGGCATCTGTCTCCGAAAAAACTCTTGAGGAGATAGCCGATTATAAATGGGAAGACCTAAATGCTGCTGATATGGAGGCTGCCAAGAGCATGATTGCCGGTACTGCTAGAAGTATGGGCATCACAGTAGAATGGGAGGATGGCCGTCATCTCGAGGAGGAAGAGGAGAAAGAGGATGAAAATGAAGTGGAAGAAGTAGAAGCTTAATTTATCCGGTCCTATCATTCGAGCTGGATATCAGGGAAAATCTGGATGAAATATGTGGGAGGAGAACTCTCCGTTATTACCACTGAGGAGGAAATTATTATGAGCAATAGAAGCAAAACCTATCAGGATCAGGTAGAAAAGATTCACCCCGAAGATTCATATGAGCCGGAAGAAGCGCTGGAAACGGTAAAAGAGCTGGCCAGCGCTAATTTTGACGAATCCGTCGAGCTAGCTGTTAACCTGGGAGTTGAACCCAAACATGCTGATCAAAATATCAGAGGTACTGTGGTTCTTCCCAATGGAACCGGCCAGGAAATGACGGTGGTTGTTCTGGCCAAAGGTGAAAAGATCACCGAGGCCGAAGATGCCGGTGCTGATTTTGTTGGGGGCGAAGATCTTGTCGAGGATATAGAGGACGGCTGGCTTGATTTTGATATAGTCATAGCCACTCCCGATATGATGGATGTGGCCGGCCGGCTCGGTCCAATTCTGGGTCCAAAAGGTCTTATGCCTAACCCCAAGGCTGGCACTGTTACTTTTGAAATAGAAGACGCTGTCGAGGAATTCAAAGCTGGCAAACTCGAATACAGGGTCGATAAGAATGGAATCATTCAGCTGCCTATCGGCAAGATTTCCTTTCCTACCGAAGATCTACTGGAAAATTTTCAGGAAATAATGGATATTTTGATCAGAGAGAGGCCAGCAGCTGCAAAAGGAAAATATATTCGCAGCATCCATACTTCATCTACTATGGGACCTTCTCTGAAGATCGACCCGGGTTCGGTAATGTCTATGCTGGGGAGATAATCGAATTCGAGACCAGGGCAGGAAGTCATTATTTTACAAAACTGGATAACAGCCGCCGAAGACAGCAGGGATCCCGCAGTAAAGGGATTTAAACGTCCTGCCGAGGTCGGCCGAAGGCCTGGAGATAAGGATGTGAATCCTTTTTCAGCGCCTGAAAGCCCACCTCCTGCTGTCAGGAGGTTTTTTTATTTGCTCCAAAATTTATAGACTGTCCGACTGTTTTGGCTGTTTTTTCTTAAAGGAGGTGAAGGCTGAAGATGGTTAAACCGGAAAAGAAGGCTGCAGTAGAAGAGCTTAAGGAAAAGTTTGATGAGAGTCAATCCATGGTTTTCACGGATTTTGTCGGTATCGATGTGGAAACTATGACTGAATTGAGAGAAGAGCTGCGTGAGGCTGGCGTGGAGTACAAGGTGGTTAAAAACACCCTGGCTTCGATCGCTGCTGATGAATGTGAGATCGAAGAGATAAAGGAGTATTTTGTCGGGCCAACTGCCATAGCTTTTGGGATGGAGGATGCGGTTTCTCCGGCCCGGGTTATAGTTGATTTCGCTGAAGCTCTCGAAGATCTTGAGATAAAAGGTGGATTTTTGAACAATCAGCTGATCGATCAGGATCGGCTCGAATCTCTGGCGGAAGTGCCCTCGCGTGAAGCCCTTCTGGGCCAGGTGCTGGCCGGGATGCAGTCGCCTCTGACCGGGCTGGTTAGAGTTCTTAATGGAAATGTCAGAGGTCTTGTTCAGGTTCTTAATAGGATCAAAGAACAAAAAGAAGACTAATGAAATCAAAGGAGGATATAAATAATGACTAAAGAAGAAATTATCGAAGCTATCGAAGAGATGAGTGTTCTGGAGCTTTCTGAACTGGTCGAGGAACTGGAAGATAAGTTTGGAGTTAGCGCTGCTGCTCCCGTTGCAGCTGCCGGTGCTGCCGGTGGAGACGGCGGCGGAGATGGCGAAGAAGAAGCTCAATCCGAATTTGACGTGCATCTGGAAAGCGTCGGTGACAAGAAAGTTAAGGTCATCAAGGCAGTCAGAGAAATCACCGGCATGGGTCTGAAAGATGCTAAATCTGCCGTTGATGAAGGCGGCGCCATTCAGGAAGGCATGAGTGAAAAGGATGCTGAAGAGATGAAAGAGAAGTTAGAAGAAGCGGGTGCAACTGTAGAACTCCGCTAAATTTCCCGGGTTTTTAAGCCGCGGACCTCTTCTAAAAATCGATTGAAATAATCATGATCCATCCGTCTCTGTCCAGCAGATCTGCCAGCGGGCGGATGGGTCTTTTGAATTTTTGAACCAGTTTTCTTGACATTGATGAAGAGGTGTGGTAAGATTATATATCGTGGATTGTAAAATAAAAATAGGCGTTTACTGTGGCCAGTTTAATACGTTTTTCAGGAAATGTAATAATAAATGAGCTGAAAATCCCTTTATTATTACATTTTTTTATATTTTATTGGATGATTTTCATAAATACGTCTCTGCTGCAGCAGCTTGCCATTTTCTAAATTAAATCTTTTATACCGGCAGGATAAATCCGGGCTGTTCTGGACGCAGGCGGCCCTCTTCTGTCGGCTAGAGGGACGAGATTAAGTTTAAGTTCACCGGGGGTGCAAAAATGCCAATTACAGACAGAAAAAGTTTTTCCAAGATCGGCAGCGCACAGGAGCTGCCCTATCTCCTTCACATTCAGAAAGATTCTTACAACTGGTTCTGGAATCAGGGTCTGAAAGAAGTTTTTAATGAGATATCACCCATCGAGGATTTTTCGGAGAACCTGGTTCTGGAATTCGTGGACTACAATCTGGGGGAGCCTGAGCATGGAGTCGAGGAGTGTCGCTATCGGGATGATTCTTATTCCGCTCCCCTCCAGGTCAAGGTAAGGCTCATCAATAAGGAGACGGGCGAAGTTAAGGAACAGGATGTTTTTATGGGAGATTTTCCGTTGATGACTGATAAAGGCACCTTCATCATAAATGGTGCCGAAAGAGTGGTAGTTAACCAGCTTGTTCGTTCTTCGGGGGTATATTTTGATGATGAAATAGTTAAGGACGGAAGGCGGTTAATCAATGGCAGCATTATTCCCAACCGCGGGGCATGGATAGAATTTGAATACGATAAGAAGAGAATTATTTCTGTCCGGGTGGATAGAGCCCGCAAAATGCCTTCCACTGTTTTATTCAGGGCGCTGGGTTATTCCAGCGATTCCGATCTGATAGAACTTCTGGGCGATTATGAGGTCATTCATGATACTCTGGAAAGAGATAATACAGATTCGAAAGAGGAAGCTTTGATCGAGCTTTATAAGAAGCTCAGGCCGGGTGAACCTCCCACCGTCGAAAGCGCCAGCAATCTGATTAATTCAATGTTTTTCGATCCCAAGCGTTATGATCTGGCCCGGGTGGGAAGATATAAGATAAACAAAAAACTGGGTCTCGATATTGATCCTGATTATCGACAGCTGGACGAGAAAGATATTATAGAGACAGTTCGCTATCTCATAGATCTTGTTCGGGGAGAAGGCGAAGCTTATATCGATGATATAGATCACCTGAGCAACCGTCGAGTCAAGACTGTGGGCGAACTGCTGCAGAACCAGTTTCGAATCGGTCTCTCGCGGATGGAACGGGTTGTCAGGGAGAGAATGACCATTCAGGATGTGGATGTAGTGACACCTCAGGCTCTGGTAAATACCCGTCCGGTTGTGGCGGCCATTCAGGAGTTTTTTGGCAGCAGTCAGCTCTCGCAGTTCATGGATCAGACCAACCCCCTGTCCGAACTCACTCATAAGCGTCGTTACAGCGCGCTCGGTCCCGGTGGGTTGAGCCGGGAGAGGGCAGGTTTTGATGTCAGGGATGTTCACCATTCTCATTACGGTAGAATTTGCCCGATAGAAACTCCTGAGGGTCCCAACATCGGTTTGATCGGCTCGATAGGAACTTATTCCAAACCCAATGAGTTCGGATTTTTGATGACGCCTTACCGCCGGGTGGAAGATGGTCAGGTTCTGGACGAAACCGAATATCTTACAGCTGATGATGAGGATCAGGCTACTATAGCACAGGCTAACGCCAGGCTGGATGAAGACAACTGTTTTGTTGAGAATAAGATAGCTGCTCGTGAGCGGGGAGAGATAATAGAAACCTCTCCTGATAATATCGATTATATGGATGTCTCTCCGATGCAGATAGTTGGAGTTTCTGCTTCGCTTATTCCATTTTTGGAAAATGATGATGCCAACCGGGCTCTTATGGGAGCAAACATGCAGAGACAGGCTATGCCTCTTTTGAAAACTGACTCTCCCACTGTCGCCACCGGGGTCGAGCATAAGGCTGCCAAAGACTCTGGAGCCGTCGTGGTGGCTAAAAATTCTGGCACGGTCAGCCGGGTCACCGGTGAAAGGATCGTTGTCGAAACCGAAAATGGCGAGGTCGACAAATACGACCTGATGAAGTTTAAACGCTCCAATCAGGGCAGTTGCATGAACCAGAAGCCGATAGTTTCTCACGGTGAAGAAATCGAAGAAGGCCAGATTATCGCTGACGGACCGGCCACTGATGGAGGTGAGCTGGCTCTGGGTCAGAATGCTCTGGTGGCTTTTATGCCCTGGGAGGGTTACAATTTTGAGGATGCGATCTTGATCAGCGAAAGACTGGTCAAAGATGATGTTTATACTTCGATTCATATAGAGGAATATGAAGCTGAAGCCCGGGATACCAAACTGGGCCCCGAGGAGATTACCCGTGATATTCCCAATGTCAGCGAGGACGCCCTCAAGGACCTCGATGAAAGAGGGATTGTGAGAGAAGGAGCTGAGGTCGAGGAGGGCGATATTCTCGTCGGAAAGGTTACTCCCAAAGGAGAAACCGAGCTTTCAGCTGAGGAAAGACTTCTCAGGGCTATTTTTGGCGAAAAAGCGCGCGAAGTGAGAGACACCTCGCTGAAAGTGCCTCACGGAGAAAAGGGCATAGTTATGGATGTCAAGGAATTTTCTCGCGAAGATGGAGACGAGCTCAATCCGGGTGTAAATAGACTTGTCAGAGTTTACGTGGCTACCAAAAGCAAGATCGAGGTGGGAGACAAGATGGCCGGACGCCATGGCAACAAGGGTGTTATCTCCCGCATTCTCCCCGAGGAGGACATGCCTTTCACAGAGGATGGCAGGCCGGTCGATATAGTTCTCAACCCGCTGGGTGTTCCTTCTCGAATGAACATCGGTCAGGTGCTGGAAACTCATCTCGGGCTGGCTGCAGAAGCGCTGGGAATCAAAGTCGAGTCCCCTGTTTTTGATGGCGCCGAGGAGGAAGAAGTCAAAGAATTGCTCGAAGAAGCGGGTTTTTCTAAAGATGGCAAGATGACACTTTATGACGGTCGGACCGGCAAACCTTTTGATCAGCGTGTTACAATCGGCCATATGTATATGCTCAAACTACATCACCTCGTGGATGATAAAATTCATGCCCGTTCAACAGGCCCCTATTCTCTGGTCACGCAGCAGCCGCTGGGCGGCAAGGCACAGTTTGGCGGACAGCGATTTGGCGAGATGGAAGTCTGGGCTCTGGAAGCTTATGGTTCTGCTCATACCCTGCAGGAGATGTTGACTGTAAAATCTGATGATGTTGTCGGCAGGGTAAACACCTATGAATCGATAGTAAAAGGTGAGAATATACCTGAACCCGGCATCCCCGAATCTTTCAAGGTGTTGATTAAGGAGATGCAGAGCCTGGGACTTGACGCTAGAATCTTCACAGAGGATGAAGAGGAGCTGGAGATAGCTGAGAGCGATGAATTGAGCGAAACCAATAAACATCTGGGCCTGGATTCTGAGGTTGAGCAGGACGATTCCAGCGAAGAGGATGGCGAATAATCAAAACTTCCTTTCAGGAAAGGGGAGAGATTCTTGCTGAACGTAAATAATTTTGATTCAATTATGATCGGGATAGCCTCTCCGGATAAGATTCTCGACTGGTCCCGCGGAGAGGTTACCAAACCGGAGACCATAAATTACAGAACTCTCAAACCGGAAAAAGACGGGCTTTTCTGTGAGAGAATTTTCGGCCCGACCAAAGATTTTGAATGCCACTGCGGAAAATATAAACGTGCTCGATATAAAGGTGTCGTGTGTGATCGCTGCGGGGTTGAGGTCACCAGATCGAAAGTCCGTCGGGAGCGCATGGGACATATAGATCTGGCCGCCCCCTGTACCCATATCTGGTTCTTCAAGGGAATTCCCAGCAGATTGGGACTTATCATGGATATGTCACCAAGAAATTTAGAGAAGGTGATCTATTTCGTTTCCTACATCGTACTCGAACCCGGTGATACTCCTCTGGAATACAAGCAGCTGCTTTCAGAGAGCGAATATCGGGAAGCCAGGAAAAAGTATGGTGGAGAATTTGAAGCCATGATGGGGGCTGAAGCTGTCAAAAAGCTTCTGGGTGATATAGATGTTGAGGCTGAAGTTGACGAATTGAAAAAAACCATCAGGGAAAATTCCGGTCAGCGGCGCAAAAGAGCTGTAAGAAGACTTGATGTGATGAGTGGACTCAAAAAATCAGGTTTAAATCCTGAATGGCTGGTTCTGGAAAGAATGCCGGTTATTCCACCTGATCTGCGGCCGATGGTTCAGCTCGATGGAGGTCGCTTTGCTACTTCCGATCTTAATGATCTTTACAGGCGGGTGATCAACAGGAATAACAGGCTCAAGCGCCTCAATGAACTCGGCGCTCCTGAGATCATAATACGCAATGAGAAGAGAATGCTGCAGGAAGCTGTCGATGCCTTAATAGATAACGGACGCCGGGGCAGACCGGTTACCGGAGCCGGCAATCGACCTTTAAAGTCTTTGAGTGATATGCTCAAGGGTAAGCAGGGCAGATTCAGACAGAATCTCCTGGGTAAACGCGTTGATTATTCGGGCCGTTCGGTGATTGTTGTCGGCCCCGAGCTGAAAATGCATCAGTGCGGTCTTCCCAAAAAGATGGCTCTTGAGCTATTCAAGCCTTTCGTTATGAAAGAACTGGTAGATAGAGAGATGGCTCATAACATCAAAAATGCCAAAAAGATGTTGGAAAATGAAGCAGAAGAAGTCTGGGGTATTCTGGAAGAAGTGATAGAGGATCATCCAGTTCTTTTAAATAGAGCTCCAACCCTGCACAGACTTGGTATTCAGGCATTCGAGCCTGTCCTGGTCGAGGGTAAAGCCATAAAACTTCATCCGCTTGTCTGTCCACCCTATAATGCTGATTTTGATGGTGATCAGATGGCTGTTCATGTGCCTCTATCTGTTGAGGCGCAGGCTGAGTCGAGGATTCTGATGCTCTCCACAACCAATCTGCTCTCGCCGGCCGATGGCAGTCCGATAACTGTTCCCTCTCAGGATATGATCATAGGCATATTCTACCTTACTCAGGCTCCTGATGAGGATGTCGAGGAGAGCGAGTACAAGATCTTCTCATCTCAGGCCGAGGCAATTAAGGCTTATGAGACGGGCAACACTTCTTTACATCAGCCGATTAAAACCAGGGTGGGTGATGGCGAGCTGATCGAAACCACTACCGGCAGAGTTATTTTAAATGATGCTTTACCGGATGATATGGAATTTGTCAATTATAAGCTCGATAAAGATAATCTTATCGATCTTATCTCTACTCTCAGCGATCGTTACAATAATGATATAACTTCGGTAGTCCTGGATCGTATCAAAGAGCTGGGCTTTGAGTATTCGACTGTTTCTGGTCTATCGATCGCCATAGATGATGCGGCAATTCCGCCTGAAAAGAAGGAAATTATAGAAGAAGCTGAAAACACAGTCGATGAAATTGAGCAGCATTATAGACGCGGTGCCATAACTGAAGACGAAAAGTACCAGAAAGTTGTCGATATATGGGGTGAGGCTAAAGATGACGTTACCGAAAAGCTGATGGAACACCTCACCGAAGATAATGACATCTATTCTATGGCCACTTCGGGAGCGCGAGGCAGCGTGGCTCAAATTACTCAGCTGGCTGGAATGAGAGGATTAATGGCTGATCCCTCCGGTGAAATTATCGATGTCCCCATTCGTTCTTCCTTCCGCGAGGGACTGGATGTACTTGAATATTTCCTCTCCTCTCACGGAGCCCGTAAAGGCCTGGCTGATACCGCGCTAAGAACTGCTGATTCGGGTTATCTTACCAGAAGATTGGTCGATGTATCTCAGGATGTCATAGTCAGAGAAGATGATTGTGGTACCGATAAGGGCATTGTCGTCAGGGACCTTGGAGCTGAGGACGGCACCCCCATCGAGGAGTTTGAAGAGCGCTGCATCGGACGGCTGGCTGCTGAAGATATTGTCGATCCAGAGACAGGTGAAGTTCTGGTAGAAGAAGATGAAATAATCCGGAAAGATGTCGCTGATGGCTTCAGAGACCGGGGCATCGAAGAGGTTAAGATACGTTCAAATCTGACATGTAAGACCGAACACGGTGTCTGCAAGAAATGCTATGGTAAAAACCTGGCCGATGATCGCATGGTCGAAAAGGGAGAGTCGGTTGGAATAATAGCTGCTCAGGCCATCGGTGAGCCCGGGACTCAGCTCACCATGAGAACATTTCATACAGGTGGAGTTGCCGGTGATGATATAACCCAGGGTCTGCCGCGAGCCGAGGAGCTATTTGAAGGACGTTCTCCCAAAGGCCAGGCAGTTATGACCGCTAAAGGTGGAGAAGTCAAAATAAATGAAAAAGGCAGCTCTATAAGAGTGGTTATTGAAGATGAAGATGGTAAAAAGTCCTATCAAATACCGTATGGATCCAAACTGCTGGTGGAAGAGGGAGATGTAGTTGAGCCTGGCGACAAATTGACGACCGGTCCCATGGATCCCAACAAATTACTCGAGGTCGAAGGGGAAAGGGATACCAATGAATATCTCCTCAAGGAGATTCAGACTGTCTATAGATCACAGGGTGTGGAAATAAATGATAAGCACATCGAAATAGTCATCCGTCAGATGCTCAAGAAGGTCAAGATAAAAGAAGCAGGAGATACCGATCTGCTTCCCGGCAGCCTGGTCAATAAGTTTGAATTTGAAGAAGCCAACCAGGAGGCGATCGAAGAAGGCCTTGAACCGGCAACCTGCGAGCCAGTTCTGCTCGGCATAACCAAGGCTTCGCTCAATACTGAGAGCTTCCTGTCGGCTGCATCATTTCAGGAAACCACACGTGTGCTGACCGAGGCTTCGCTTGAGGGTAAAAAAGATGATCTGCGCGGCCTCAAGGAGAATGTCATAATCGGTCAGCTTATTCCTTCCGGAACCGGCATGAAAAGATATAGATCTGTAGAAATTGCTAGCGAAGATGGTGAGGAACTGGAAGATATGCTGGAGGTAGAAGAACTGGAAGAAGCCGGAGTTGAATAACAGTTGACAACGTCAGGCAAAGGTGTTAAAATGTCTTAGTGTGTGTGAATAGGGTCATTTGACCTGCTTTGAATATCTGGCAGGACAAAAGTGCTATTTTTCAGGAACTCAAAACAGTCAGGGCATAAAATTTTCGGTCTTGATTTTTTGCCGGGTTTTTATGCCCGCTGTTACTATCTTTTTAGCCATGCTATATATTCTATTTAAAAATTTTAATTCCGGGGAAGGAGGTGGAGTCAGGTATGCCAACTATCAATCAGCTGATTCGCAAAGGAAGAGAAGACGTAAAAAAGAAGACGACTGCTCCGGCCCTCGAAGGCTGTCCTCAGAAAAGAGGAGTTTGCACCAGAGTTTACACTGCTACGCCTAAAAAGCCTAATTCTGCTCTGCGCAAGGTTGCCAGAGTCAGATTGACCAACGGTAAAGAAGTGACAGCTTATATTCCCGGCATAGGTCATAATCTTCAGGAACACTCGGTTGTGCTGGTCAGAGGCGGTAGAGTCAAAGACCTGCCTGGAGTGCGGTACCATATTGTTAGAGGCGCACTCGACACAGCTGGAGTTGAAGATAGAAAACAGGCTCGTTCTAAATATGGTGTTAAAAAACCCGATGATGAGTAATTTATATATATTTGTTTTTCAGGATATTTAAATCTGAACTGATTTTGCGGTCAGCCGAATAAATTAGTTAAGAGGGGGGACACTTATGCGAAAAGATCGAGCGGAAAGAAGAGAGATCAAGCCCGATCCTGTGTATGATGAAGTCGTGGTTAATAGATTGATCAATAAAATAATGCTCGATGGAAAAAAATCTCTGGCCGAACAGAAAGTTTATAAGGCCATGAATCAAGCGGCAGATGAAGTTGATGATGATCCAGTCGAAGTAATCAAGCAGGCTCTGGAGAATATCATGCCTGCTCTGGAAGTCAGGTCACGCAGAGTCGGTGGATCGAGTTATCAGGTGCCAATAGAAGTTGATGAGAATCGCAAGCTCAGTCTGGCACTCCGCTGGTTTGTTGAAGCGGTTCGTTCGCGGGGAGAAAGAAACCTGGAGGAAAGAATTGCAGGTGAACTTCTCGACGCGTACAATAATTCCGGTGGAGCTGTTAGAACCAAAGAGGAAGTGCATCGCCAGGCAGAGGCAAATAGAGCTTTTGCCCACTATAGATGGTAATAAAATACAGATGATGGTTGCAATATAACCATCCTGTCAGTTTAGTCAGTAAGGAGGGAGTATTATGGCCCGACAATTCCCATTGAAAAAAACAAGGAATATAGGAATTATATCGCACATAGATGCCGGTAAGACCACCACCACAGAGCGCATTCTCTACTACACCGGTAGAGTCCATAAAATGGGAGAAACTCATGATGGGGCCGCCGTAATGGATTTCATGGAACAGGAGCAGGAGAGAGGAATTACCATTACCTCTGCTGCTACTACCTGTCAATGGCGTGAACATCGAGTAAATATTATAGACACGCCCGGCCACGTTGATTTTACCGTTGAGGTAGAAAGATCTCTGCGGGTGCTTGATGGAGCAATAGCACTGTTTTGCTCAGTAGGTGGAGTTGAACCACAGTCAGAAACTGTCTGGCGGCAGGCCGATAAGTACGGTGTGCCGCGCATCGGGTTCGTGAACAAGATGGACCGAATGGGAGCTGATTTCTTTCGAGTTATAGATATGATGAAAGAGAGGCTGGGAGCCAATGCTGTTCCTATACAGCTTCCTGTAGGCACCGAAGACGAATTTAAAGGTGTTATCGATTTAATAGAAATGGATGCTATTATATATCATGATGATCTCGGAGTAAATTACGAGCGCTGTGAGATCCCTGATGAATATAAGGAGCAGGCAGCCGAAAAACGAGAAGAGCTTCTGGAAAAGCTTTCAGAAGAGGACGATGAGTTGATGATGAGGTATCTTGAAGATGAAGAGATCAGCGCAGAAGAAATAACCGAAGTTCTGCGCCAGGCGGTGCTGGATGTCAGCATAGTTCCGGTTATGTGTGGCTCTGCTTTTAAAAATAAAGGAGTGCAGATGCTGCTCGATGCTGTTGTAGATTATCTGCCTTCTCCTACCGATGTTCCGCCCGTGGAAGGTTTCCATCCGGAAACCGAGGAAGAGCTCACCCGGGAAGCCGATGACGATGCTCCGTTTTCAGCTCTGGCCTTTAAAATAATGTCAGATCCCTATGTGGGCAAGCTGGCATTCTTTAGAGCTTATTCAGGCGTGCTGGAATCGGGCTCCTATATATATAACTCGACTTCTGAAGAGCGGGAAAGAATCGGTAGAATTCTTCAGATGCATGCCAATCATAGAGAAGAACGCGAGAAAGTTTATGCCGGTGACCTGGCAGCTGCTGTGGGTTTGAAGCATACCACGACCGGCGACACCCTTTGCGATGATGAAGATCCGATTATACTTGAGTCCATGGACTTTCCCGAGCCTGTTATTTCGGTGGCTATCGAACCCAAAACCCAGGCCGAGCAGGATAAACTGAGCGAGGCTCTGCAGAAGCTGGCGGAAGAAGACCCCACTTTTCGGGTTAAATCCGACGAAGAAACCGGACAGACACTGATTATGGGAATGGGGGAGCTCCATCTGGAAGTTATTGTTAACAGACTTCTGCGCGATTTCAATGTCGATGCCAATGTCGGCCAGCCGCGCGTCTCCTATCGCGAGACAATAACCGAAAGAATCGAAGACGTCGAGGGCAAATTTGTTCGTCAGAGCGGCGGTCGAGGTCAGTACGGTCATGTGATTATGGATGTTGAACCTCTCGATGAAGGTGAAGGTTTCGAATTTGAAAATGATATTTTTGGGGGCGCCATCCCTAAAGAATATATCCCTTCTGTAGAGGACGGCATCGAAGAAGCTATGGAAAATGGTATCACAGCCGGTTATCCGGTCGTCGACATCAAAGTAACACTAAAAGATGGCAGCTACCATGAAGTTGACTCTTCGGAGATGGCCTTTAAAATCGCCGGCTCTATGGGCTTCAAAAAGGCGGCAGAAAGGGCCAATCCTGTTATCCTCGAGCCCATGATGGAAGTTGAAGTCGTTACACCCGAGGAATACATGGGAGAAGTCATTGGAGATCTTAACGGGCGCAGAGGGGAAGTTCAGGGCATGGATCAGCGCAATAATGCACAGGTTGTTACCGCCCTGGTACCTCTGGCAGAGATGTTCGGATATGCTACAGATTTGAGATCCAAAACTCAGGGCAGAGCAACCCATACCATGCAGTTTGCTCATTATGCTCAAGCTCCTAAGAGCATCGCCGAGGAGATCAGGGAAAAATAAAGAGCTGAGTTTAACTGTCTAACATCCGATAGGATATCTTGATAATACGATTATATTAATCTCACAAAGGAGGATGATGAGGATGGCAAACAAGGAGAAGTTTGAAAGGACGAAGGAGCATTTAAATTTAGGTACGATAGGGCATGTAGATCATGGGAA
>NZ_FNGO01000035.1 GCF_900103135.1 Halarsenatibacter silvermanii
CGGGGACACTATTTTTTGGCCATGGACTTAACCTGAATCTCGAAAAATTTCGAGTATCACTTTGCTTTATATCTTCCAGCCATTATTGTCATGACAGTGATCTAATACTATATCTATCAACTGATAACAAGAAGATCCAAAAATATTTTTAGGTCTAAATCGAAGAGGAGGCAGAGTAATAGTCTGAAAATTTAAAAAATATTCACCTTTATTCCCTTGCCAAACTGTTTATTGACATCTGCTCAAATCAAAAAATCTGCTCTTTTTATTATTTTAACACTGCGAGAGATAACATTAAAGAGAAACACAGATAAAATCTTTATAATCGAGATAAATTTTTGAGGACTGCTCAGCAGAAAGAATGCTGATGCTGCATAGTCAAAAAAGATATGAATTTGGTGATTATTCCCGGGTGATTGGGTTTTTGTGAATAAATCAAATTTATATCCAGGTTCAGTTTCTCCTCAACTCCCTCATTGAGTGCAATAATTTTTATTCTGTCCTGGAACACCGGTTTTTTAACGGCTGAATAGGAAAGAAAAGAAATTCCCATGTCGGCTTCGACAGCTGATTTGATGGCGGTAAAACTATTCATCTCGGCCGTAATATTAAGATCAGTTATTTCAAGCTCCTGTTCGGAGAGCAGCCTCTGCAGCATTTTTCTTATATAAAAATCACCGCTGGGAAGAATCAGAGGCATATCTTTCAGTTCATTGATATTTTCTATAGTTTTTAGTTCGCTGCTTTCGGAAGCTATAACATTGATCTGATCCGTCATAAGGTGATCACTAATAAGTGAACTGCCCGAAGGCAGTTCACCCTCGATAACACCCAGGGAAAGCTTATTCTGGAATATACTTTCCACAATTTCGGAACTGTAACTCACCTCGAGTTCCACATTTGCCCTGGGGTGTTTATCTTTAAAGGTCCAGAGAGTACAGGGAAGCAGATATTCACCTGGTGTGGGGCTGGCGCCGACATTGAGATTTAGCTCTTCAGAATTTAAAAAACCGTCGATATCTTTTTCCAGCTCATTGTGAATATTTTTTAGCCGCTGAGCATATTCATAGACAATTTCTCCCGCCTCTGTCAATCTAACTCCCTGGTTGGTCCGATCAAAAAGTTTAGCTCCATAATATTCTTCCATCGATTTTATATGCTTGCTCACAGCTGGCTGGCTCAGGTAAAGCAGATTGGCCGCTTTAGAGAGGCTTTTTGCTCTGGCCACAGTTATAAAAATTTCGAATTGATAAATCTTCATATTATATAACCCTCACCGATAATTAGAAATATAAAGCTGGCTATGATAAAATTGTAGAAAATAATCATGACAGCAGGCTGCCAGAATTATACTGCGAATTGTATTTTAAATTATACAGGATTGCACCTTATATTAAAACAGCTGAAATTCTTTTTTTCAAGAAATATCCACGATTATTATGGTTATTAATATATTTTGGGACTGATGGGGGGTTAACTTCATTTTTAACTATAAAATTATTTATCCTGTATCACTTTTCGGCCTGGCAGCAATAATCTTCGGACCGGAAAGTGTAGTACTTTTGCTGTTGGGGGGGCTGGCCGGTTTTGCTCTTCAGCGCAGCAATTTTTGCTTTGCCAGCGGTATGATGAATTTTTTTATGTTTGGAAAAATCAATTTTTTGCGCTCGCTAATCCTGCTTCTGGTTCTATCCTCGGCTGGATTTATGGTTTATGAACTTTTTCTGGAAAGAACTGGAGCTGCATCGGCTCTCCGGCTTTCAGAGGCGGCTGTATCACCTGGTCTGCATACTCTGCTGGGAGGAGTTATTTTTGGGCTGGGAATGGTAATGGCCGGAAGCTGTGTGGTGGGTATGCTCATGAGGATTGGAGAGGGGTCGGTGACTTTTCTTCTGGTTCTGGCTGGAGTTGTAGCTGGCAGCAGTTTGGGATCGCTGCATCTCAGCTGGTGGCGTGATATTTTTGCTTTTGAAGCTGTTTATTTACCCTCCTTTCTGGGCTGGCCGCTCACTATCGTCCTTTATTTTGGGCTTCTGTCGTTTTTGTATTTTTATCTTGGGAGGAGAAAAAAGCATAAATAATAATCTTTTCTGAGGAGATAACATCCATGAATGAAAAGATAAAAAAATTGGATCTTCTGGGGAAGGTTTGTCCGGTTCCTCTGCTTGAAACCGAAAAAGCCCTGAAGGATTTGTCCCGGGGAGTAAGACTGCATATTGTTACCGATCATACCCAGGCTGTTAGAAATATAATGGAATTTTTGGAGGAGAGATCGCTGGAATTTGAAATCGAGGAGCCCGATCCCGGCATCTGGAAGATCAAAACCTTCTATCGCGAAGAAAGGGGGAGCTCTTTTGAAGAATAAGAGCTTCAAAAATAAAGAATCTGGAGTGAGCCTCACCTCAAAAATGTTTTCTTATAAAAAGGGAGCAGTAATAATTGCGGCGGTCAATTTGTTGATATTTCTATATACTGGCAGGGTCTGGGGTATAACCGGAGGATTTGTTCTGACAGATCCCTCGCCTTTTAGCTTCCCGATCGAGAAGATATTCCTGATAAATCTGGGGGTGGTTTTTGGGGCCTTTTATTCTTTGAAGTCTTCCGGAAATTTCAGGATGCGCGGCAGATGCGGTCTAAAGAGGGGGATTTTAGTTTTCGCGGGAGGTCTAATGATGGGTTACGGAGCTCGAATTGCAGGAGGCTGTAATATCAAAGCTATGCTCAACGGAATGGCTTCATTTTCTCTGCATGGAGTGATTTTTGCTCCTGCAGTCATCCTGGGAGTGTACGCTGGCAGCAGGATGACCAGTAAGTATTATGGATAAACAATATTAGATAACAAAATAATTATAGCACTTTGTTATAGCGGCTATAATTATATAGAATATAAATGTTAAAGGATTCACCAGCTTTTTCCCGAAATATGATAATGGTCAGCAAAAACAGGGATTATTTTTGATTTTAAAAAAAGAAGAAATAGCTCAATTTATTTTGCCTTTTTTTGTGAAATTATAATCAAAACCGATAGGGAGGAGGAGATTTTATCCAGACAGAAAACCCTGAATTGAGAAGAAAGATCTATATTCTTTTCAGTCATCTCATATACAGACCCGATTCCGAATTGAGAGAAGAGCTGGTTGAAAGCAGACATTTAGATCTTTTTAATGAGTATGATCAGTTTGCCGATGCTCCTGAAGTGCCGGAAAGCTGGAGGCCGGAAAATATCCCGGAAGTCGAAGAGTGGGATGAGCTCTGGGAGGAGGAGCTCAATTATAATAATCCCAAAATCAATCTGATAGAATCTGTGTATAAACCCTGGACGGTAGACGAAAGCTGTCAGATGCCTTTTGCCGATGAAAAAGGTTTTTTAATGGGGGATTGGGCTCATCATATGCTTCACTTGTATGAGCAGCTGGATTTTGAGCTGCCGGAAAGTTTTTCGCACTGTCCTGATCATCTCATGCTGGAACTGGAATTTATGAGCCTGTTAATTGAAGAGGTCAGCCGTCAGCACCAGCATCAATTTTTAAATCAGCATCTCGACTGGATAGATGACCTGCTGGAAGAGGCTCAGAATGAGGACCTGGCAGGTTTTTATATAGATCTTATAAAATGGCTGCTTGAATTTATTCGTGCGGAAAAAGAATATCTTGCTGCCAAATCTTCTACTGCGTAATTTAATCACTTCTGGCCGGTGGCTTTGATACAAAAAATGATTACAGGACAAAGGAGGAACTCTTATGCAGGAAGAAAAAGAAAATAATCAGAGCCGAAGAAGTTTTCTGAAAAAGTCTGCTGCAGCAGGTTTTACAGCGCTGACAGCAGGCACTGCCCTAACCGGTGATAAACTTCTGGCAGAAAGCAATGAGACGCCCAGAAAAGCTATATTAATGGATAACAGGCTGTGTATTGAGTGTCAGGCCTGCCGGGTTGCCTGCCAGAATGAAAACGAAATAGATGAGGAATATAGTTTCATAAAATTTGTGAGCAAAGAGAGCGGAGAATATCCCGATGTGGAATACCGGCTCAGGCGAGACAGCTGTTTTCATTGTCCGGATTCCCCCTGTATAAATCAGTGTCCGGTGGATGCTCTTTATAAAGGGGAAGGTAGATTTACCACCCTGGAGGTGGAGGAATGTATTGCCTGCGGCCAGTGTCAGCAGGCCTGTCCCTTTGATATACCGGAGATAGGGGAAGAGAGAATGTATAAATGTGACGCCTGTCAACATCTACTGGAACAGGGAGAAGAACCTGCCTGTGTGAGCACATGTATTTCTTATGCTCTGGATTTTGGAGATTTCGAAGATATGCTGGAAGCAGGTCAGCAAAGAGTGGAAGAAATAAAAGATAAATATCCGAATGCTGAGCTATATGCGGATTATGATTATGGATTGCTGTTAATTTTAACTGATACTCCAACCGAACTTAATCTGGTTTAAAACTGGAGGGATAGATATTATGAAACTGACAAGACGCAGTTTTCTGAAGAAATCCGGGCTGGCAGCCGGGGCGCTCGGTCTTTCTCTGCAGACTTTTGACTTTGAAGAATGGTCTGCTCAAGCTCAGGAAGCTGAAGTGGAGAAACTTCCCACACAGTGCAATACCTGCGGCACCCAGTGTGGAGCCTGGGCTTATGTTAAAAATGGCCGAGTGTGGAAAGTTGAAGGTCATGAAGAACATGCCCGCAGCCTCGGAAAATTATGTGCCCGTTCTCACGGAGGTCTGGGCTGGGTTTATGATGCTGATAGAGTTCAACAGCCGCTGAAAAGAGTGGGTGAAAAAGAATTCGAGCCTATCAGCTGGGAACAGGCTTTAACCGAGATAGCTGATAAGCTGGATGATATTCTGACAGAGTATGGTCCTGGCTATGTAGCTTATGGCCATTATCCACGGTCTACCGGCACTTTTTATTCCGAGCGTTTGATGCACGCTCTGGGCGTAAGCACTCTCTGTACCCATGCTACTTCCTGCAATGCAGCCCGTAATACAGGATTTTTGTACTCCATGGGCGGAGTTCCCGATGCCGACCTATCCAACACCGAATATGCCCTGATAATTGGTCGCAATCACGGAGGCGGCATCAGGACGGATCAGATGAAAAAGATGAGCGAAGCTTTATCAGGAGATGCTAAAATTGTCTGTGTAGATCCCCGTCAAAATAATATAGCCCGCATTGCCGATGACTGGGTACCTATAAAACCAGGTACCGATCTGGCTATGGTGCTGGCTATAAGCAATGTTATTATAGAAGAGGGCTTATATGATGAGGAATATGTGGAAGAACATGCAGTAGGGTTTGATCAGTTTGCGGAAAGAGTTGAAAGGGTAACGCCTGATTGGGCCGAGCAGGTAACTGATGTTCCCGCTGAAAAAATCAAAGAGATGGCCCTGGAACTGGGAGAGAACAGACCCAGATCACTGGTACATCCTTCCTGGGGTGGAGCCTTTGGAGCCAAATATGCCAACAGCGAAGAGACTGCCCGGGCAGTTGCATGTGTGAACGCTTTGCTGGGGAATATTAATGAAGAAGGTGGTTTGATTTTCCATCCCACCCCCGAGCTGGGCAGCCTGAATGAAGATCAGTATCCAGCTCCCGAAGAACCGGACACCCGCAGAGCTGATGGAGTAGGAGTAATGGATGAATATCCGCTGGCTGGAGACTTTGGCCTGCCCCATTATCTGATGGAAAAAGCCCAGGAGGGCGAATTAAAGTCCATGTTTATCCGGCATCATAATCCGGTGCGCAATTTCCCCGATTATGAGCATATGGCGGAAGGTTTTAGGAACCTGGATCTCTCTGTGGTTTTTGAGATTAATATGACTGAAACGGCCATGCTGGCTGATTACGTGCTGCCGGAATGCAGCTTTATGGAAAGAGAGGAAGTAATTGAAGCCTCTGGCGGGCCATATGCTTCTATCAGTATGAGGACCCAGGTTATACCTAAGGTATATGAGGAAACCAAAAGTTTCGATGAAATCATCGTTGAATTAGCCGAAAAACTGGGTGTGGGTGAATATTTTAACTTCACACTCGACGAAGTAAATAGAGCCCGGCTGGAACCCTATGATATAACTCTGGAGGAATTTAAAGAAAAAGGCTCGATGTTAATCGATATGGAAGCTCCGCTGGGCGATAAAGATCTTAATACCCGCTCGGGAGATTTTGAGTTTTATTCCGAGGTTTATGATCATGTCGGTCGACCCGGGGTTGTAGGCTGGCAGCCTCCTGCGATTGGTGTTGATCTGGAGGAAGATGAATTTAGATTTGCCACCGGCAAAGAAGGCTTTCACTCTCATACTGCCACAGCCAATATTGAAAGTCTGGCTCAGATCACCAAAGATTATGATACCAATAGGTTGTGGATTAATTCTTCAGTGGCAGAAGAGAGGGGCATAGAAGATGGAGATAAGGTTAAAGTGAAGTCACCTGTATCTACCGAGGAAGTGAGAGTAAAAGTGACCGAACTGATTCATCCAGGGACTGTATTTATGCCTTCCGGTTATGGCAACAAAACTCCTTTTTATGAGACGGCGGAAGAAATTGCCACTCTAAATCCCAATGACATAGTACCCTATCAAACTTCCGATATAGCCGGGCACTCCATGCGTCAGGAGACAACGGTTAAAATAGAGAAGGTTTAAGCCCATAATTTAAAAATGGAGGGATGATCATGCTGAAAAAAAGATTTGCCATAGCTTCATTAGTAATAGCTTTAGTGTTTTTTACTTCTTTATCTGCCTTTGGCTGAGCTGATGTTGAGGGGCCAGGCGATGAAGAACTCGGCTCCATGTTTTTGGCTGCTGCAGCTGAAGTTGACACAATAAACACTTCGGAACTGGAGGAACTGGTTGAAGCTACTTCTGATGAGCGTGAAAGCTATGAAGAACCACCTGCTGACTGGGATTTCGTCCTTATAGACACCAGAAGCAATGAGGAATATGCTGCCGGTCATATTAACGGCGCAATCAATATGCCGGAGGATGAAGAATTTGCACCCGATATGCTGCCGGAAGATGAAACAGAAAAACTCGTATTTTACGGAGGCGATTGTCACGAATGGATGCGAGAAGCTCAGGAATTGGGTTATGAAAATATTTATCATTATGAAGCCAGTTTGATTGGCTGGGAGCGTGCCGGCAATTATTTGACCACTACACCCGAACATGTACAGGCACTGCTCGACAGCGATTATACCGACGATGCAGATACATTGCCCTATCTAATCATCGATACCAGAGGTCATGCGACCTATATGGAAAGTCATGTGCCCTCCGCACAATCCCGACCGCATACCGTTTTTGAAGAGAAATTTCTGGACTATATGCCGGCTGAAAAAGATGTCGAGATCATAACCTACTGTGGTGGTTTCTTCTGAGGTCATAGTCATAGTGTTGCCAGGGTTCTGGCAAGCGAAGGTTATGAAAATGTGAAAGTTATGGCTGGCGGGACTCCTGCCTGGGAAGCCCATGAAATGCCACTTTTCGGCACAGATGCTACTGAAGCTGAACTGGCTGAAGATGAAGTTGATAGAGCCATAGATAGCGATGAGTTTACCGAACTACATGAAGAGGGGGCTGTAGTTATCGATGTTAGAGACCAGGATGAGATTGATGATTCCGGTCTGATAGAAAATGCTCTGCATATGCCCAGCGGTGAACTCGCAGATGATCCGGAGGCCTTTATAGACGAACTGCCGGAAGATGAGACCGAAACCATAATTGTTCACTGTGCAGCCGGGGTTAGAGCCCGAGATGCAGCTGATGATATAGCTGAGCTGGGTTATGAAGATGTTTATTATCTGGACGGCAGAATTATAGTTCATGAAGATGGCAGTTTTTCTTTCTAACAGGCAGAATTTCAAAAGTCGAAGAAATCTTGCAAAAATAAGCTTGTGAAAGCATGACTTATGAAATGCTCAATAATATAATTTGGAGGCTATAAAAAAATGCTTAAAAAATCCGTTATCGCATTAATGGCTGCTGTGATGGTTATGGCCCTCGTTTCCACAGCTGGAGCACATCCTCTGGTGGAGGAATATGAAGGGCAGGTAGATGAGATGGATGTGATGGATTTACAGATGGACCGAGATATGGGTGAGGATTATCTGGTGCTGGATGTGCGCACCCCCGAAGAGAGATCAGAAGGATACATTCCCGACACTGTCTATACCAATTTTGGGACTCTGTTTTTCAATATAGAAGAATATGTGGAAGATCAGGATGAGATGTTCGTTGTATCCTGTCAGTCAGGCGCCCGCTCATTGATAGCTGCTAAACTGCTGCAGGATATGGGCTATGAAAATGTTATTAACCTGGAAGGCGGTTTCTTGGCCTGGGAAGATGCTGGCTATGAAGTAGAACATCCTGAGGAGTAAAATTAAAAGAAATTACCAGAAGATATTATATTGTGATTGATTACAGGCTGTCCGCGGCGGGCAAATTTAAGTCTGGCTCCGTCCGGACAGCTTTTTAATTTGGAGAAGAAATTAATATCGCATTGAATCCCGAATCAAGTTTTGATATAGCCAGCGCTTCAATGAACTATTTTCCCAAGGATTTTTTTGAGATTTCTGGCGACTATCTTGAGTGATAAAGCCGGCTTAAACTGTAGAATTATCAGCATTATTGCTGTTAATCATGATTAAAATAAATGAGAACCCTCAAACTCGCTCGTGCAGGGTTATATAAATTTAATTTTACAAATTGATTAAAATGTTTGACAAAAATTCTAGCATATGATAGATTATTATACAAGTTATTGAAGCGAAGATCCACCGCCAAAAATGACTTTTTTGAGAGGAGGTGTAATTAATGCCGCAAAAAAGAAATCTGGTTAATGGACCCGCTCCTCACTGGCATACAGGCGCTCCAGTTACCAGAGACGGTGATAGAACTTCGTTTTCTTCTTACTGGGTGCCTTTTAACACGGGAATAATGTCTGGATAATTGGATGACGGATCGCTGTAGTTCTCAGGCCTATAATTTACAGGATTCACTTTCAAAGGGTTATCCTTCTATAGCTTTTGCCTGAGTATTGAGAATATAATTATTTCAAGCAGCGAGTATTGAAGAAAAATTCACCTGATTATTTAGTTTTAAATTTTTTAATCAAAAATCACACATCTCTGACCCGCGAACGCAGCTTTCCGGTTTTCCGGAATTAGGAGTTGAAGTCAGGGGTGTGTGATTTTTTTATGGGTATATAACAATAAAAATTGAAAAATTTTGAGCAAGTATTATCCATATGTTATGATCAATGATGATGACCTATCAGTTATGAAAAAACAAGGCGTAAAAATCTCAGGGGGTTATATATACATGGATGAAAAACCGCGTGTATACGTGACAAGAGAATTGCCCGAACGGGCTCTGGAAAAGATCGATGCTGAATGCAGCATGGAGGTAAATCCTCACGATCGGGCGCTTACCAGGGGAGAGCTGGAAAAAGCTGTTCAAAATATCGATGGTCTTTTATGTCTGTTAACAGATAATATAGACGAAAAGCTGCTCGAGCTGAACCCTGATTTAAAAGTAATAGCTAATTATGCTGTCGGTTATGACAATATCGATGTCTCAGCCTGCACAGAGCGGGGAATCCCGGTAACAAACACGCCCGGAGTGCTGACCGAGACCACAGCCGATCTCACCTGGGCGCTTTTGATGGCTGTAGCCCGTCGCGTGGTCGAAGCTGATAGATTTACACGGGCAGGACATTTTGAAGAGTGGGGGCCTATGTTGATGCTGGGTCAGGAAGTGAACGGCAGCACGCTGGGAGTAATCGGTCTGGGGCGAATAGGCAGAGCGGTTGCCAGAAGAGCTGCAGCCGGCTTTGATATGGAGGTTAAATATTTTGATCATTCCCGGAACAAAAACTTCGAGAATAAATACGGCCTTAAAAAAAGTTCTCTGGAAGAGATTTTACAAGCTTCTGATTTCATAACTCTCCACGTGCCGCTAACACCGGAAACTGAGGGTATGATAGGCGAAAAAGAATTGAAAATGATGAAGAAAACAGCCTGTTTGATCAATACCTCCCGCGGAGCTGTGATAGATGAAAAAGCACTTTTGCAGGCTATCAGAGACGATGAAATAGCTGGAGCCGGACTCGATGTCTATGAAGATGAGCCCAAACTCACTCCCGGGCTGGAACGCGAGAGCAAAATCGTGATATTACCTCACATCGGCAGCGCCAGTGTGAAAGCAAGGACAAAAATGGGGCTGATGGCGGCCGAAAATCTGCTGGCTGGCCTAAAGGGCGAAGAAATCCCCAATATTGTCAATCCGGAAGCTCTGAGTTAAAATTATATTAAACCTGTATATCAGTTATTTTTTAATTTTTCCTGAAAAATTTTGAATTTCCAGCCTGTCCGGGAACTGTCCAGCACGGCAAATACTATTTTTGTGAAAGCGGAGTTGAAGCGCTCGTCATCTATTAGAAAATTCTTAAATATCTCGGCTACATCTTCATAAACATTTCTAAAAACTCCACAGCCAAATGCTCCCAGTACCAGAGTTTGAATACCCTCCTCGCAGGCCAGAGCGAGGATCTTTTCAATTCTGCTTTTCATGGTGGGGTAGATCTGATCGATCCTTTCTTTGCTTTCATTTTCCCTTACCGCTCCTGCGTTGACAGCGGGGGCAGTTATGAAGGAGAAGTTATAAGGTTTATCGAGCAGTTCACCGCTGTCTCTGCGAAAAACCGGCACCTCCGGAGAAAATATCATATAATCCAGATAAAGAGAGGAGTCATGCTTTCTATTTGCTTCATACATTTCATCCATCTGTTTGATTGCAGGATAGAGGGCGGAAGATCGAGCCAGACTTTCCTCCTGGGCTCCGCTGCCTTTTAGAAAACCTCTATTTTCTATCCGAGGAGGAATTTTTTCCTTCTCATATCTTCTGTCGGAAGGGTGACTGCGGAGTGGTGCCCACCGATTTTGCTGCGATGTCGATAAGGCCAGGGCAGCCCGTTTGATGCTGGGAATTACCCGCAAAAATGAACTGGGCATAATTGCAGTGGAAGATCAGTCTCTGGCAGCTTGAGAGAGTAGAATTTGATAAGGAAAAAGGTCGTCTTGATCTCTTTATTTCCTATGAAAAAGGAGCTAAGAGAAAATACTTATGCCTCTACCGGAGAGGATTTTAAGGAAGTGGAAAGACTTGTGGAGGATATAGAGGGTGTATTTGCAGAGATGTAAAAATTATTCCAGCTGAAGGAGGTTATATTAATGCAAGATTCTACAGTCCATAATATCCAGGAAACGATTGAATATCAGAAAAATTCTATTGTCAGCAAAACCGTCATAGATAAGGATACTGGAACAGTTACACTTTTCGCTTTTGATGAAGGTCAGAACTTAAGCGAGCATTCCGCTCCACACGAAGCCATGGTTCATGTTATCGATGGTGTCGGAGAGTATACCATAGGAGGAAAAACACACCGGGTTGAAGCAGGTGAGATGATTGTTATGCCCGCGGATATACCTCATTCCGTCAGGGCTCCCGAAAAGTTCAAAATGGTCCTGATCATGATCGAAAATATAGAAGAATAAGGCATGAATTTTAAGATAAAAAATTATGAGAAAATCTGCTGGGAGGATAAACGTGCAGGAAATACTGCTGGTTATCAATGAATCTCCTTACGGTTCGGAAAAAGCCTACAATGCTCTGCGCACGGCTATGAATCTGCAGAAAAAAGTGAAGAAAATATTTGGGGAATTAAAAATCAGTAATTTCTGGCTCACCTTTTTCCTGTAAATATTTTAGTACTTCTGGAACTATCTTAACCTTGGTAGGTGCCCCACACCACCAAATTGTCATACGCAGGACTTCTTTTATCTCTTCTGGAGTGGCTCCATATTTTAATGCCTTTTTTGTATCCACCATTATCTTTGGTTTGTGCTCTGCCATCAGACCTGTAGATACAGCTATAAGATACTTATATTTCTTGGGGATTACATCATTCGTGTAAATTACTTCATAATAATCTTCAATGACCTCCTGATGTGTTATTCTAAGGTTGTAGGTCTCGGGGTGGTGGTACCCCCACCTCGAAAACTCAGAGTTGTGCTCCATTCCACTTTTTGATACAATAAACCTGCGGGATGGAGCGCACTGCGGCCCTTTTATGAGGGTAACGCTATTAAATTGTGGGCTCCATCCCCTTTCGTATTTCTGACACTGGTTTGAACAGGTGGGTCAGGCGTGCTGCCTCCTTGCGGCTCTGGCTCTGCCAGAGTAACGCTATTTTTAAGACTGCCGCCCACCTGCTGATGAATGATTTTTTATTTACATAGTAACACTTTGTTTTTCCCCTGCCAAACAAACCACTTTTAATATTTGCGGGTGGTTTTTTAAAAGCTGAGTATAACAAACACTTTCAAGCAATCAGGCTGAATAGTTTATGGCATTCACCGGACAGACATCCTCACAGTCATGACAGGTAAGACATTCATTATTATTTATTTTCCTGATATTGCTGTTTTCATAAGAGGTTATAGCACCACTGGGGCAGGCTTGTTCACAGAGCCCGCATCCGGTACACAAATCTTCATCCAGGTTCATTTTGAATTTAGCCGGAGAAGAGCTCACATATAGAACTGTGCCGTGAGGACAGACCCGGTGCCAGAAGTCTTCGGATAGAAAGAATGAGCTAATCACTCCTGCTCCAACAAGTATCATAATGATATTTAGCTCTCAGGCCTGAATATTTTCCTGCCAGAATATAAAGCTAAAAACCAGCAGAAAAATAATTTCACTTAACAGTCTCAATCGAGTTTTAATAATTTGTCACCTCCTATTTTTATACTGTCACAGGCTATTCTATATGTAATAATACACCATCGGAATAATAATTACAGTGACATTAATCACATACCTATCAAACTGAAATTTATATTCTTTCCTCTATTGAAGCGGTGTGATTAATGTCACAGATTTTATTCCGCAAAAATTATATGATTGAATTGTGATTCAGTCAGAAGTATAAAATTTAGCCCGGGAGGTAAAACAAATGGAAGTAATTAAAATGGATGAGATCGAAGGAATAACCAACAAAAGAGGCGTAACTGCCAAACAGCTTCACAAAAACGAAGATGTTCAGATAATGAATTTAGTTTTAAAACCAGGGGATGAGGTGCCATCTCATTCCGTGCCGGTTAATGTTTTCTTTTATGTAGTTTCAGGGCGAGGCACCATTGCTATAGGAGATGAAGAAGCTGAAGTAAAGCAAGATGATATTATTCCCTGTCCAAAAAATACAGAGATGGCGCTATCAGCTGATAGAGGAGAAGATTTTTCCGTGATCAATGTAAAAACACCCAGTATTTAAAAGTTCGGGAGGAGGCGGTTATAATTAAAGGATTATTAATGTCCATCTTTTCAGGTGTTTTAATTAGAATGGTGATACTTTATCCTCCTCTGCTGGAGAGCTGGCTGTTCAAAAAATTCCTGCAGCTGCCTTTTCAATTTCTGGCCGGTCGCATTGATTTTGATGAGAT
>NZ_FNGO01000036.1 GCF_900103135.1 Halarsenatibacter silvermanii
TACGATGTTATGACGGCGGGCAGGCCCTATAAGGATGCCATGAGCGAAGAGGAAGCTTTAGAAGAGATAGAAGAATGTGCAGGGGGGCAGTTTGATCCGGAATTGGCAGAGATATTTGTGGAGATAATGAAGAGGACTGGCCATGATACATAGAGTAGCCGACAGGATTGAGTTCAGAGTTGAGTTCAATGAAGCGGGTAATATTATCACCGCACATTTCAAAATTTCCCGCCCATAACCGCCAATTTAAGCGGGACAAAAAAATGGAAAAAACTAGATATAAACCGAAATTGCAAATATAAAGTGGATGGTGGCCAGCACAATAGTCAGACGGGCTAGATTTTTATGGGTCTTAAAAGAAAACCGATAGATTCCCTTACGTGTCAGCACCATTACAGAAGCTGTAGCAATCAGGCTTATATAGGTGATTATACCCAGCCAGCCTGCCAGAGGCAGACCCCGGTACATGTTATAGGCCAAATCTTGAATTATAGTAATAATTATCACCTCCATGATCCCTCTGCTGCATCTGGGAATGATCTTTCTGGGCTCTACTTATGGAGAAAATCCCGAGATGATGTCGGATAAATTTATCGGCGGATCTCCCTATGGCCCTTCCACAATAGCCGGCTCGGATGGCAGCAGACAGCCTGCCGAAGAGGATCTCAACATGGCTTCCACCCTGGCCAAAAGGGTGGCCCGGGTTGCCCGCGGACTTAACCAGATAGTGGGTGATGGCCAGTTTTTTAAAATTCAATTTCTGTGGAAGTGCGCTGACTGTGTCTCTGCAAAAAGTTATCGGACTCATCATGATAGGCCAGAATAATTTCGTATTCTTCGCCGGCGGTAAGATCATAGCGGGAATCTTCATCAAGAGGTACAACGAATTCAATTATAGTATGCTCCTCCTGTCTTTCCCCGCTGTATTCTTCAATATAGGCTGTCTCTATTTGTTCATGACTGGTAGGAGCTGTGCCTATATGTTCTTCTACCGCCGGATCTTCATTTTCGGCAAATCCTCCGATTATAATTTGAGCATCTTCCATTCTGGTGGAGGGTTCAAAGCCGATTGCAATCCAGCCGGCACTCGGACTTTCCAGTCTCATATTTAAAGTTTCATTTTCCTCATTAAACTGCCAGAAGACTTCCATGTCTATTTCTGATAGATAATTATTTTCGTAGACTAAATCTTCCCGCATTAAACTTTCCCGGGCTATTTCTTCGGGCTCCTCGGCCGGATCGGCTTCTTCATTATTGTTGGAACCATCATTACATCCGGTGACAATTACTGCCGCCATCAGAAGAATAGCCAATACCATCGCTGTTTTCCCAAAAGTAGTTTTCAAAATAATCACTACCTTCCCAATATTTTTTATTATCCTTAATTAATAATTCGGGAGAAAACTGATTATTCCTGTTTCAGGCATGACTAATATGGGCTGGAGGATTGGTTTCCTCCAGCTTTTTGAATTCGGCAGCAAAGGGTAAAGCCGGCAAAATAAAGCCGAAAAAGCCTCAAAAAGCCTGGAGAAGAGGAGACATCATTTTTATCCAGAATCATATTTATAAGAAAGGGTAGAGCGGATTATAGTTGTTTTAATGAAGGAAGAGGGTGATGAAAATGGCTGACAGAGAAAAAAGGCCTGAATTTCCCATCGTCGGTATCGGGGCTTCTGCTGGAGGTCTTGAGGCTTTCAAAGAATTTTTTTCCGGCATACCAGCGGATGAAAGCCTGGATATGGCATTTGTTCTGGTGCAGCATCTGGCTCCGGATCATAAAAGCATTCTAACCGATATTATTAAGCGGCATACTTCTATGGAAGTTCTGGAAGTAGAGAATGGAATGCCTGTCAAGCCCGGTCGGGTATATATAATTCCTCCCGATCAGAGTATGTCCTTAAATGAGGGAAAGCTGAATCTCAGCAAACCTGCCAGTCCTCACGGTCAGCAGATGCCAATAGATATTTTCTTTCGCTCTCTGGCTCAGGACCAGGGAGAAAAAGCTATAGGCATCGTGCTTTCAGGGACGGGTGCTGATGGAACTTTAGGCCTGCGGGCCATAAAGGGTCAGGGCGGTATGGCCATGGTTCAGACTCCGGAATCTGCTAAATATTCCGGCATGCCCAACAGCGCTATAAACACCGAGTTAATAGATTATCAGCTTCCTCCGGAGGAGATGCCGGCAAAACTTAAATCTTTTGTATCACATGCTTTAAAAGAACAGGATGAGCCTGCTATAAAAATTACGGAGCAGGAGAAAAGGTTTAAGAAAATTTTTGTTATCCTGCGCAACCAGACCGAACATGATTTTTCCGGATATAAGACTAATACCATAATTCGTCGGGTGCAGCACCGCATGTCGGTACAGCAGATTTCAAAGCTGGAAAGATATGTACAGTATTTGGAGCATAATCCGGGAGAGGTTGATAAATTATTTAAAAACCTGCTCATCGGTGTTACCAGTTTTTTTCGGGAGGAGAAAGCTTTTGAAGTTCTGTCCGAGAGGGTAATCCCCGATTTATTTGCCAGCCGCCGGGAAGAAAGAATGATAAGAGTCTGGGTGCCCGGCTGTGCCACAGGAGAGGAAGCCTACTCGCTGGCCATTTTATTTAAAGAGCATCAGGAAAAGCAACCGGAAAATTATAAAGTGCAGATTTTTGCCACCGATATCGACGGTAAAGCCATCGCTCAGGCGCGCCGGGGTGTTTTCCCGGGCAGCATTGCCGCTGATATTAAATCCGAGCGCCTTTCCAGGTTTTTCGAGTCTGTAGACGAGAAGGAAAACTACCGCGTCCACAAAGAAATTCGGAATATGGTGATTTTTTCTGAACAAAATTTGATTGATGATCCTCCCTTTTCTCGTCTGGATTTAATCAGCTGCCGCAATGTGCTCATATATTTAAAGCGGGAGCTGCAGAAGAAAATTTTGTCGCTTTTTCGTTATGCTCTTAATTCAGAGGGCTATCTTTTTCTGGGGCCTTCGGAAAATTTAAGAGAATCCAGCACTTCTTTTTCTGCTGTAGACGAAAGTTTGAAAATTTATCAGTTAAAAGAAGGCTTTCAGAGCAATGTTGAAATGGTTGAGAATAATTTTCTCCCTCCCATGACCGGAACTGTCAGCGTGGATGAAAAATCCTATGCTGATTTTTCTGAGGGCAGCGAAGATTTAAGTCTGCAGGAGATAACCGAAAATAAGCTGCTGGAACAATTTGTGCCCCCGGCGGTTTTAGTTGATTCTCAGGGCCAGGTACTTTATATTCACGGCCGTACCGGTTCATTTTTGGAGCCTGCCCCCGGCAGGGCCGGCTTTTACAATATTGTCAGTATGGCCAGAGACGATCTGAGAAGCGAGATTACCAATGCCCTGAATGAATCCGTCCAGGAAGAGAAGAAAGTTTTTCGTCCTGATATAACCGTGCAAAAACAGGATGAAACTCTGAAGGCAAATTTATCCATCCTGCCCATAAAAAATGAGACCAGGCCGCAGCTGCAGAAAAGATTATATCTGATTGTACTGGAAAAGGCGGGGAAACTTACAGAGAAAGAGGCTGAAGAAATTTACGATCTGCCGATGGATGAAAATATATCGGATCCTGAGGCTCAGAAAATAATTGACAGGCTGCGTCAGAAACTGCAGACCAAAGAGAAATCACTGCAGAATACAGTTGAAGAGCTGCAGACCGCCAATGAAGAGTTGAGATCCTCCAACGAAGAGCTGCAGTCCACAAATGAAGAGCTGCAGTCCACCAATGAGGAACTGCAGACTTCCAAAGAGGAACTGCAGGCCCTGAATGAGGAACTAAAAACTGTCAACTCTGAGCTGGAAAATAAAATAGAGGAGCTGCAGCAGACCAATACCGATATGAAGAACTTGATTTCCGGTACCGGCATAGGAACGATTTTTGTAGATCTGGATCTGAAAATTTTGCGGTTCACCTCCTCTGTAACAGAATTTGTAAATCTTATCGACAGCGATATCGGCAGGTCGATCGGCGATATAGCTCTTAATTTGAAAAATTATAACAACCTCTCCCGGGATATTCAAAAGGTGCTGGATACATTGATTCCCCGGGAAGTTGAAGTGCAGACGCAAAACGATAAATGGTATAAGATGTGCATACAGTCTTATCGCACGGAAAACAACGTCGTTGAAGGAGCGGTTGTTACTTTTAGAGATATTGACGAAAGGAAAAAACTCGAAAACAAACTCGATAGAGCAACCGCGTCGCTGGCCGAACAGTTTGTGAGCATCGCCCGGGAACCGGTTCTGGTATTGAATTCGGAGCGGGAAGTTTTGGCCAGCAGCAGTTATTTCTGTGATGTTTTCAATACGTCTTCTTCTGCTATACAGGGACGGTCATTATTCTCCATAACTGAGGGGATATGGGACACTGCGGAAATACATCAGCTGCTGAATGATGTCGTGAACCAGAATGCAGTTATTATCGGGTATGAACTCAAGCTGGATCGAGAGGGAAAGGGAAATAATATCATAAAAATTAATGCCCGGCAGCTTTCACTGCCATCCAGCTCGAAAAAATTAATTGTACTGGTCTGCCGAAATATTCCTGATAATTTCAAAATAACCGGAGAAGAAGAGCAGGAGGGGGACAATGAAAAACGGTGAATTTGGCGGCGATGATTTCGAAGGGCTGCGGAAAAAGGCTGAAAAAATTTTAAATAACAGAGATGACAGACAGCTGGAAGATCTGGCAGAAATGTCTCAGGAGGAAATACGTCAGCTTATTCACGAACTTCAGGTGCATCAGCTGGAACTTGAGCTGCAAAATGAAGAGCTGCGGGAGGCGCGTTCCAAACTGAAAAAAGCCCGCTCCCGTTATTATAAACTTTTTGACCTGGCTCCTGTAGGATACTGCACACTTTCCAGGCAGGGAATAATTGAAGAAGCAAATCTGGCCGCAGCACATTACTAGATCGAGCAAAAATTTTTATGATTTCCAGGCCTGCACCAAAGAAGAAACTCCCGGCAGCAAAAAGCCTCCTGCTACCCAGTAATAAACCAATCCCGGGTAGGCGATGATCAACAACCCCACTCCGATATATAATACCAGTGAATTATCCTTCGGATTTCAACCTCGTTTTCATTTTCATTGACCACATAGAATATAAGGCAGATCTCAACAACTAACATTCGATAATTTTTTGATTGTAAGTTTTCGTCATCAGCTTGAATAAATTCTATGATTTCATTCATCATTTCTGAAAGAACAGGCTAAAAGCATTCCCAATGATAAAGCCAAAACAATACTCTCCTTGGTCGATAAGGATAAGAACATGAGAGAAGATGCTTGTGCACGAAATTCCATTATTCTCATGTTAATAAAGGAGCTCAAGCAGCTTCGTCAATATCTTGAGAACATAAATTAGCCCCTGATTTTTAGTCAGGGGCTTTGTAGAGTAACTATATTATTTTTATTCTAAATCAAAACGGTCGGCATTCATTACTTTGTTCCAGGCTGCTATGAAATCCTTTACGAATTTTTCCTCAGCATCATCACAGGCATATTCCTCTGAGATGGCCCGGAGTCTGGAATCAGAACCAAAGACTAAATCGACTCTAGTTCCTGTCCATTTGAGTTCTCCAGTTGACCGATCTTTAATCTCATAAATATCTTTATCTTCTGAAGACGGTTCCCATTCATATGACATATCAACTAGATTTACGAAGAAATCATTGGTCAACTTGCCAGGTTCTTCTGTAAATACACCATGTGGTGAGTTTTCGTAGTTGGCATCTAAAACTCTTAAGCCTCCTACTAAAACAGTCATCTCAGGTGCTGTAAGGTTAAGCAGTTGGGCTTTATCAACTAACATGTCTTCTGCTGGTACGGTATACCTGGTTTTGGTATAGTTACGAAATCCATCTGCTTCTGGTTCGATCAATTCATAAAATTCCTCATCTGTCTGTTCCTGTGAGGCATCGACCCGGCCTGGGGTAAAGGGAACCTCTAGATCATACCCTGCCTTTTCGGCAGCCTTCTCGATTGCTGCATTACCTCCCAGAACTATTAGATCTGCTATTGAAATTTTCTTATTTCCCGTCTGAGCTGCATTAAATTCTTGCTGGATATCTTCTAAAACCTGCAGGACTTTCTCTAATTCTTCTGGCTGATTAACTTCCCAGTCTTTTTGCGGAGCAAGTCTAATTCTGGCTCCATTTGCGCCACCACGTTTGTCAGAACCCCTAAATGTTGATGCTGATGCCCAGGCAGTCTTAACTAGCTCGGAGATAGATAACTCTGTGGCTAGAATCTGCTGCTTAAGCTCTTTTATGTCATCTTCATTAACCAATTCGTGATCTAACTCAGGTAATGGATCCTGCCAGATAAAATCTTCTTCTGGAACTTCCTCTCCTAAATATCTGGACTTAGGCCCCATATCACGATGGATTAATTTAAACCAGGCTTTAGCAAAAACTTCTTCAAATTCTTCAGGGTTTTCACGAAATCTGCGAGCTATCCGCAGATAATCTGGATCATTTTTTAAGGATAAATCTGCTGTGGTCATCATTGGTCTATGCTTTTTGTCAGGATTATGGGCATCCTCAATCATATGCTCTTCTTTGACATCCTTGGCAAGCCATTGATGTGCTCCTGCTGGACTCTCAACTAATTCATACTCATAATCAAGTAAAACTGTAAAATAAGCGTGATTCCATTCAATTGGATCTGGACTCCAGGCTCCTTCTATTCCACTTGTTATTGTATCCTCGCCTTTGCCTGTCTTATAATCACTAATCCAGCCGAGCCCCTGATGTTCTAGAGGAGCAGCTTCCGGCTCGGGCCCCATTAATTCTGGGTCTCCTGCACCATGGCATTTACCAAAGGTATGACCTCCAGCGACTAATGCTACTGTCTCTTCATCGTTCATTCCCATCCGGGCAAAGGTTTCTCTAACATGCCTGGCTGACTCTTCTGGGTCTGGATTTCCATCTGGCCCTTCTGGATTTACATATATAAGTCCCATCTGAGAGGCAGCAAGAGGCTTTTCCAGTTCTTCATCTTCATCATATCTTTCCCTGCCAAGCCACTCATCTTCTTTTCCCCAGTAGACATCTTTTTCTGGTTCCCAGATATCCTCCCGGCCGCCGCCAAAACCAATGGTTTCAAAACCCATTGATTCAAGAGCACAGTCGCCGGCAAGTATTATCAGATCTGCCCAGGATATTTTCCTGCCATATTTCTTTTTGATTGGCCAGAGAAGTCTCCTTGCTTTATCTAAATTGGCATTATCCGGCCAACTATTTAGTGGGGCCAGGCGCTGATTTCCAGATCCGCCTCCACCACGACCATCAAACAGACGATAGGTCCCGGCACTATGCCAGGCCATCCTAATAAATAGTCCTCCATAATGACCCCAGTCAGCTGGCCACCAGTCCTTCGAATCTGTCATTAGTTCTTTTAGATCTTCTTTTAAAGCTTTGAGATCAAGTTTTTTGAATTCTTCTGCATAATCAAAATCAGGATCCTTTGGACTGGATTCCTGGGTATGCTGGTGTAGAATATCAAGGTTTAACTTGCCTGGCCACCATTCACGATTTTTTGGCCCCTGAGCACCTGAACTCTTACTTGTTGCTCCTGTTACTGGACATTTTCTTTCTTCACTCATTAAAAAAACCTCCTTTTAAAATTTGCCTTACAATGCAATAATTAATTTAATATTTATTCTTTTCTTAAACAATAATTTCTCGACTTATCCTAAAATACCTCGTTCTTTATAATAATATTTATTTACACTTAGGACATTTGTCCGCCCTGTTCCGCGGTTAGACGTGGTTGTACGGTGTTGACTGGTTCATCAGGGGGTTAACCAGCTGATGACAAAAAGAACCTCTTTATTATACATGGTTAAAAAGTTTGAGGTGATTATATGGACACCAACTCCAAACAGCTCTTAGAGGATGATTATGAGATAAGCCAGGAATTTTTAACCTTTATTGACACTATAGAGGAAAACGCAGCAGTATTAAATGGAGAAGGCATGATATCGGTAAAACTTCAATTCCCGAGAGGGGTTATAAGATAGCTTCCGCCTCCGAAGAATTTACCGTGATAGCCGAGGATATACTGGCTCATCATTAACGCGCCGGCGATCCATTTTATAAGGTCGAATCGATAACATTTTCAAAGTGATCATCCCTGTCATCCTGGAGTTCGTCGATCAAACCGGCGAACTCCGTTAAATTTTCCAGCAAAACATTTACTATCCTTCCCTCTATATTCTCCTGCTGAGCCTCCTCTTTCAATATTTTTTTAACTTCGCTCTTTTCCAGCCCGGAACGATAGGGTCTGTCCTCCGTTAAAGCTACAAAAATATCGGCCACCGACATGATTTTGCAGGGGAGCGAGAGATCATCACCGTTCAAACCGAAGGGATAGCCCGTCCCACTGAGAGTTTCATGATGAAAGCCAGCCCACTCGGCGATGTCTTCCAGAGAAGGGATGGTTTTTAAAGCCTGGTAAGAATAAAAAACATGTTTTTTCATCAGATTATACTCGCTATCCGTCAGCCCATCCTCCTTATTTATTATCTCGGGAGGAACTGCCAGCTTGCCGAGATCATGGAAAAAGCCGGCTATAAGCATATGCCTCTGGATCCTGGAGGAAAAGTTCATAAGATAGACCAGCTTTTCGGCGGCCCTGGCAACTCCCAGCGAATGGGTGGTGGTAAACCTGCTGCGGAAATCTATTACTCCGCTGTAGAATTTGGCCAGCCTGAGGGTATCAGACTCATCCATAATTTCATCCTCAGCGGACAAAATTTCTTTTGTATTTCTTTTTAAGATTTCATTATCCAAAAGCGAAAGCCAGAAACCCTCATTGAGTTCAGCCAGAGCATCGACCAGGCCCGGTTTGAAAACCCGGGGCGTTTTATCCTCGAGATTTTTAAGAATTTCATCTCTCTGACTGAGTATCTCCTGATCATCTTTGATCAAAAGAGAGATCCGATCGCAAAAATGGACCAGAAAAGCTTCTTCCGGAATATTCTCCCTGGCAGCTTCCTGCTGATCATCCTCCGGCTGCCAGGGGTGATGATGATACCTGATTATATCCTCTATCTCGTAATCAACAGGTAGATCTGCTGCCAGACGGGCTCCTATCTCGGCATGGCGGGTATGCTGGAATTCTGACTGCAGAAGTTTAAACTTTTTTCGCTGAGAAAACATCCCTACGTCATGAATCATGGCGGCTATCAAAGTTTTTTTTCGGCGCTGAAAACTCCAGTCCAGCTCTTCAGCCAGGTAATTGCAGGCGAATGTGACCTGCAGATGATGATTGGCCACGCTTTTTTTGATCACTCTGCTTATACTGGAGATATTGAATAATAGATGATGAAAAGGAAAAGAGATTCTGTCGGCTTTAAATTTTCTTCCATTCATTTTATCGATCGCCTCCTGCTGCTGCAAAAAAAGACCGTCTATATTTAGGCTCTTCTTGTTATCAGCGGCCGAAAACCAAACTCAAGCGGGGAAAAATTTATAATTTCTTATCGTTGATTATCATCAGAAAATCATCCCATTTTGCTCAACATTATATCACAAAAGTTCTTGCATTAACATCTTTTTAGTTATAAAGGTGTTTTATATTATCTATAGAAATATAAAGATGGGTTATATTATCAAAAGGGGGATAAATATTTGTGAAATACGAGGCCAGCGAAAAACAGGTGAGTTATGGAGAGCCAATAGGAATTTTGCTAATAGATACCGATGTTCCCTTTATTCCCGGCGATGTCGGAAATGCGACCAGCTATGATTTTCCGGTGAAATATAAAGTTGTGGAAAATCTGACCGCAAAGATGCTGTTTGAAAAAGATTGCAGCGCCCAAAATGCTCTGCTGGCTGCCGGCAAAGAACTGGAAGATCAGGGAGTCAGGGCAGTCACCGCCGACTGCGGCTATATGGCCATGTTCCAGAAAAAAATGGCCGATCATCTCGAGGTACCGGTATTCCTCTCCAGTCTGCTGCAGGTACCTTTCATCGAACAGCTGCTTGGCGAGGCCGAAAAGATAGGGACAGTTGTGGCTTTTTCGGAGGTGCTGGACGAGGAGATTCTCCATCAGGCCGGTATCGACAGTTTCGAACCTCTCCACATAGCCGGCCTGGAGGATAAAGAACATTTCCACAGCGCCGCAATCGAAGAGGAGGGAGTTTTAGCTCCGGAAAAGATCAGAGAAGAGCTGCTCTCGGTTGTCGATAATATGCTGGAGAAGGAGGAAAAGATCGGGGCAATTTTGCTGGAATGCAGCATGCTGCCTCCTTACGGCCGGGCGGTTCAGCAGGCCACCGGTCTGCCTGTTTTTGACTATCTGACCATGATAAACTTTGTTCATTCAGCCGTTGTCAAAAATATCTATCGGGGTCATATGTGATTTAAAATAACACACTCAACAGGAGGTTATACTTTGCAGGGCAAAGAGAAAAGCTGCCCCGAATCCAGCCCGCCTTCAGAGATTAATAAAAACTATACCCGGGGCTCTATAGCAGCTTTCTTATCGGCAGTTGGCTTCGGTTCTCTGCCGGTATTTGCGGTATTTGCCTATCAGGAAGGAGTAAAAGTTTTAACGCTTCTCTCCTTTCGTTTCTTCTTTACCAGCCTGATCCTGGCAGTCTACATGCTCAAAAACAGGGTTGCATTGCTGCCCAAAAGAGAAGAAATTAAAGGATTAATCCTGCTGGGTTTCTTCTATGCAATCTTCAACTTCTCTTATTTTACCGCTTTCGAGCTGATTCCAACATCCATGGCTGCCCTGATTTTTTACGCCTATCCAGCTCTGGTCGCTCTATTTGCATTTTTGCTGGGGGAGGAAGAATTGAATCTGACCAGAGCGGTCGCTATATTAGCCGCTTTTATGGGCATCTATCTGGTCTATTATGATTTTACCGTAATAATAGTGCCTCTGGGCCTTTTAGCAGCAGTGGGTTCAGCCGTCTTTTATGCTTTATACATTATAACCGGCAGCCGGTCATTAAAGACGGTCAACCTCAGCACTGCCGTGTTTTACACCTGCATTTTTTCCGCGGTCGGCTTTCTGGCCGCCGGCAGCTGGCAGGGAGATTTGCAGTTTGCTCTCTCCCGGCAGGCTCTTTTTCTGCTTGCTTTCATAACAATAGTCTCCATGTTTGGCCTGCTGTTATTTCTGTACGGTGTTAAAAACACCTCTCCCACCATCGCTTCCATGGCCAGCATGATAGAGCCGATATTCACAGTTTTTCTCTCGCTGCTTGTTTTAGCCGAATCTTTTTCTCCGATTCAGTATGCCGGCGGAATGCTGGTTATCGCAGCTTCAGCCTATATTGTAATAAAACGGGCCTGATCTGCTGCCCTGATATTATAATTATTTTTATACAAAAAAAAGAAGTTTGCTTTATTTAACTTCTCATGATAGAATAATGTTAAAATTTATTATCGTTATCAGTGTTTTTGATGCGAATTTAAGTCAGAGGAGGGAATATTATCTCCGATCATTCAGACGGTAAAAACAAATTTTTAAATTCTATCTTCTCCTCCCTTCCTGACGGAGCTGCCCTGCTGGATGAGGACATGACTGTTCAATTAACGAATCAAAAATGGAAAGATTTATTCAGGAATATTAATATGCAGCCCGATAAGGTAAGCGCCGGCAATAAATATCCGAAGATTCTCAGACAGGCCGGATGTTCGGAAGAAGTTCTTGCTGAGATTGAAAATAATATTGCCGATGTGATGGAAAAAGAGCAGCAGTTCAGGTGTGAACTTTCTCTGGAGACGGGAGAAAAAGAAAATCGGTACGAGCTCAGAATGAATAAATGCAGGGATGGAATTTTAGCGTTAAAAAGAAATATTACAGCGCGAAAAGAAAAAGAAGGAAAAATTAAAGAAAAGAACAGATTTTTAGAAGGAGAGATTTCGGAAGTAGTTGAATTTGGCAGGGATATCACTGAACACCAGAAAGCCCAGAAGGAATTGAAAAAGGCAAAAGATGAACAGCAGCTGCTGCTTGACAATATTGATGTACAGGTATGGCTTTTAGAGGATGAGCGGACATACAGGAGAGTAAATGATGCTTTTGCTGAATTTGTCGGCCTGGATAAAAAAGAGATCTTAAATAGCGATGTTCGTGAGGTTAGAAAAGCAAGAGAAAATAAGCAGAGCTGTCTGCAGGGCAATAAAGAAGTTTTTGTCAGTAAAGAGCGAAGAGATAGTCTTAAATTCAGCCGGGGAAGAACGCGCGCTGCTGATCACCAAAACACCGATACTCGCCGACTCAGGAGAGGTCGAATACGTGATCTGCACAGGCAAAGACGTGACCGAGTTAAAGAGAACACAGGAGAAGCTCAAAATAAGAGAGGAGCAGTACCGGGAAATATTCGAAACTGCCCCGGTGGGCATTATACTTCACGACAGAGAAGGCAGAATAATCGAGGTGAATGATAGAATTTGCAGGATATCCGGATACAGCGAAGAGGAGCTGGTCGGTAATAATGCTTTTGAATTTTTGGTGCCTGAAGGTCACGGAGAAGAATTCCGGAAAAATATCGACCGGGTGATGAAGGGAGAAGAGCTAAATTATGTGGCAACAGGCTGCAGAAAAGATGGCAGCAGTTTTGATGTTCAGCTCAATGAAGCAAAGGTGAGCCTGCCTGGAGGCGAAGATGGGGTATTATCCATCCAGATGGATATCTCCGAGCTCAAAAAGCAAGAAGAGAAACTAAAATATTTGAGCTACCATGACGGATTGACCGATCTGTATAATCGCTATTATCTGACAGAAGAGATGGAACGCCTGAATACAGAAAGGCAGCTGCCGATCAGCTTGATTATGTGTGATGTAAACGGTTTGAAGATTATCAACGATGCCTACGGTCATAAAGTAGGCGATGAACTTCTGGTGAATGTGGCCGATATCCTGCGATCATGCACCAGAGATGAAGATATAGTTTCCCGCTGGGCCGGGGATGAGTTTGTGATTTTATTGCCGCAAACTAAAAAAGAGATCGCTCTGAAGATATGCACACGTATCGAAAATGCCTGCGAGAAAGCTGAATTCGGCGATATTCCCATCACTCTGGGGGTGGGAGTTGCTGCCAAACATGATACAGAAGAAAAGTTCGAAGA